>CAMBZR010000020.1 GCA_945872285.1 Bordetella parapertussis
TGGGGGCGCTTGATGACGTCGCTGTGGGTGTCGATTTGGCTGACGTGGGTACCTATGGGTATCACACCGGTATCACGTTTTCTATTTACGCTGATGGCTGGCACGATGCGCTCGCGCAGGGTGGGCGCTATGACAACGTGAGCCTGGCGTTTGGGCGTGCGCGTCCGGCAACGGGTTTTAGTCTTGATCTCCGTAAGCTCTCGGATGGTCTGTTGCCTGCGGTGCGTGCACCGGCCGTTCGTGCGCCTGCTGGGCAAGACGCAGCACTGCGTCTTGCCATGCAAGCGTTGCGGCAGGCTGGGCATATCGTGGTGCAGGTGTTTCCGGGCGAAACTGCGACACACGATGAGTTTGTCTTTGATCGCGAACTCGTTTTGCAAAGTGGTCAATGGAAACTCCAGAAAGTAGTCTAGGCTCTGGTCGGCTTGGTCAGTGGTTTGATCATTGGCGCGTCAGGGGTTTAATTGTTTAATTTTGATTAGTTTTTTTACTCGACATGAGCAAGAACATCGTAGTGATCGGCACCCAATGGGGTGACGAAGGCAAGGGCAAAATTGTTGATTGGCTAGCCGAGTCAGCGCACGGAGTTGTGCGGTTTCAAGGCGGTCATAACGCAGGCCACACGCTTTGGGTCAATGGTAAAAAAACCATTTTGCGCTTGATTCCCTCGGGCATCATGCACCCAAGTGTGACTTGCTATATCGGTAACGGTGTCGTGCTGTCGCCCGAGGCCTTGCTCAAAGAGATCGTCGAACTCGAAGCCGCAGGGCTCGATGTACGTTCGCGGCTTAAAATTTCTGAGGCTTGCCCGTTGATTTTGCCCTATCACGTGGCGCTTGATCAGGCGCGTGAGGCGCGTCGCGGGGATGCCAAAATTGGTACGACTGGTCGCGGCATCGGCCCAGCCTACGAAGACAAAGTCGCGCGCCGCGCCTTGCGCGTGCAAGATTTGTTCGATCCAACTGGCTTTCGTAACAAGGTCGAAGAAGTCCTCGATTTGCACAATTTTGTCTTAACCCAGTATTTGGGTGCGCAAGCCGTTTCGGTGCAAGAAGTGGTGGATCAGGCGATGGCGCTAGCCCCCGCGATTGCACCTATGGTTGCCGACGTGAGCAGCGCCCTGTTTGAGGCACAGCAGGCGGGTCATCAGCTGCTGTTCGAGGGTGCGCAGGGCGCCTTGCTGGATGTGGATCACGGCACATATCCTTATGTCACCAGCAGTAACTGTATTGCAGGTGCGGCAGCAGCCGGGGCTGGTGTTGGCCCCCAAACTTTAAATTACGTTCTCGGTATTACAAAGGCCTATGCAACGCGTGTGGGTTCGGGGCCGTTTCCCACTGAGCTGCTTGACGATGTCGGGGCGCGGCTGGCAAGTGTGGGTCAAGAATTTGGCTCGGTGACGGGGCGTCCGCGTCGCTGCGGCTGGTTTGACGGGGCCGCGCTCAAGCGCTCGGTTCGCTTAAATGGTATTTCGGGTTTGTGCATCACTAAGCTCGATGTGCTCGATGGCTTACCCACCCTAAAAATGGGCGTTGGATACGAAATCGACGGTAAGTTTTGTGACGTTTTGCCCTACGGGGCTGCGGCCGTTGCGCGTGCGAAGCCCGTATTAGAAGAGTTGCCGGGTTGGACGCAAAGCACGGTTGGAGTGACGGATTTTGAGCGCTTGCCTGCCAATGCCCAACGCTATCTCAATCGTATGGCTGAAGTCTGCGGCGTGCCAATTGACATGGTTTCAACGGGCCCCGACCGTAACGAAACCATTCTGATTCGCCACCCGTTCAAATCTTAAGTCGCCGGGTCATGCCCCAGGTCAAGCGAGACAATCTTTGGGTCAGTCAGGATCAGTACGACGCCTTGATCGAGCAGCTGGCGCTTAAAGTGTTTGAGTCTGGCTTTAAGTTTGACCAACTGCTTTGTTTGGCTAGAGGTGGTCTGCGTGTTGGCGATGTTTTGTCGCGAGTCTTCAGGGTGCCGCTCGCTATTTTGGCGACCAGCAGCTATCGCGCGGCAGCCGGGACCGAGCAGGGAGAGCTCAATATCGCCCAACACATCACTACAACAGCGGGTGAGCTTCAGGGCAAATTGTTGCTGGTGGATGATTTGGTGGATTCAGGCGCGACGTTTGCGGCAGTCTCTGTGCATTTACTGAATGCCTATCCGCTGTTGACTGAGATCAAAACAGCAGTGCTATGGCAAAAAGCCGCTGCTGTGGTTGCACCTGATTTTGTCGTTTCGGTGCTTATGACCAATCCCTGGATCCATCAACCCTTTGAAGCTTACGACACGACTACCTTAGCCGACTTGGCAGAAAAATGGCGTTTAAAGCATAACAAATAGCGTAAATGTGCTATCATCGAAGGCTGTTCTGATACAAGCGCGTTCAAGTAAAAGGCCTAGTCGGGCGCTTGATGTCGTTTGTTACCCTGACTTTATTCGCTGTCTAACTCACTTTTTTACGTCACGCACCCTATGCCTATCGTTCGTCTGAAAGAAAACGAGCCCTTTGAAGCCGCTTTACGTCGCTTCAAACGCACAATTGAAAAAACCGGTCTTTTAACCGAGTTGCGCGCCCGCGAATTCTATGAAAAACCGACTGCCGAGCGCAAGCGCAAGCAGGCTGCTGCCGTTAAGCGTCATTACAAGCGCATCCGTAGCCAGCAATTGCCACCGCGCATGTTTTAACCAGTGGCGCATCGTCTGATGCGCTGCTTACGTATGGTTTAAGCGTTGATCCCAGATTCGTTTATTCAGGATCTTCTTACCCGTGTAGACGTGGCAGATGTCGTTGGGCGCTACGTACAGTTAAAGAAAGGGGGCATCAACCTGCTTGGCTTGTGTCCCTTCCACAACGAAAAATCCCCCTCCTTTACTGTTAGTCCAACTAAACAGTTTTACCACTGCTTTGGATGTGGTGCCCATGGTAGCGCGATTACTTTTTTAATCGAACACACTGGGGCGAGTTTCCCTGAGGCAGTTAGGTCTTTGGCCAGCGCCGTCGGAATGACCGTACCCGAAGAAAATCGTTCGCCTGGCCAAAAAGCAGCGACAGCGCGACGTCGCGACGAAGTGTCGCAGCACACCAAGGTTTTAGAAGTGGCGCAAGGTCACTATCTGGCGCAATTGCGTGAAACTGCGGCGGCGATTCGTTATTTAAAGCAGCGCGGCCTGACTGGCGAAATTGCAAAAGAGTTTGGGCTCGGCTGGGCTGGCTCTGATCGTCAAGGCCTAGCAAAAGTATTTTCTCGTTACGACGAGGCGATTTTGGTTGAGTCGGGCTTGGTCATTGAAGCCGAAGACGGCCGGCGCTACGATCGGTTTCGCGAACGCGTGATGTTTCCGATACGAAACGTCAAAGGCGAGATCGTGGGGTTTGGTGGCCGTATCATCGGCAAAGGTGAGCCTAAGTATTTAAACTCGCCAGAAACCCCCGTTTTTTCAAAGGGTAACGAGCTTTATGGCCTATTTGAGGCGCGCACAGCGATTCGCTCTGAAGCTTGCGTGATCGTAGTTGAAGGTTATATGGATGTGGTCGGGTTAGCCCAACTCGGGGTGCGCAATGCTGTCGCGACGCTTGGAACGGCCACGACCCCCACGCATATCCAGAAGCTCTTGCGTGCGAGCGACAAGGTGATTTTTAGTTTTGATGGTGATGGCGCGGGACGAAGGGCAGCCTGGCGCGCCTTGCAATCCTGCCTTCCATTGCTTCGTGATGATATTTCTATCCGGTTTTTATTTTTACCTTCTGAACATGATCCTGATAGTTATATCCGACAATTTGGTGAAGAGGCGTTTCGGGCTTGCTTAGCTGAGTCTGGTGCGTTATCGACTTTTTTCTTAAACGAGCTGGCCTCGCGCTATGCGCTAAAAGAGGTTGAAGGGCGATCGGCGTTGGTGCACGAGGCTCGCCCTTTGTTGGCGTTGATTCCTGCGATTACGTTGAAGGTACAGTTACAAAACGAATTTGCGCGTTTGGTGCAATTGACCCCCGAAGAGCTCGCCGTCTTGCTTGAAAAAGACACCGCGCCGATGCTTGCTGGGTTGCCGGCCGTGGGGCAGGGGGCTGGTGCTGAATATGTGCTGTCTGCCGGGCGGTCTGCTGCCGAGCGTGCAGCCGTGGGACAAGGTGACGAGGCGTCTCGTTATCTTGACGATGAGCGGCCTGAGTCGTTCAGGCCACATTATCCAAGTGCGCGCAGCGGGGTTCGAAGACCCGCTGAGCGTCTGGACCGGCGTGCCGTTGCGCCAATGGCGAAGCGGTTGCTGCGGCTGCTGTTAACGCACCCCGAGCTAGTGGATGTGATGGGTGAGCAGCAACTTGAGCTTCTTGAGCGTGGACCTCACCTTGAAATGGTCAGAGAATTGATTGTGCTGGCACAGGCCAGTGGTGCTCGGCATGTTGGTGCGCTGATTCAGGCTGCGGATCCTGGCGCTGATCTTGGGGTGTTGATGGCGTCGGTTGCGGCAGATCTAATGGCTCAGGAATCTTTGCCAAATCCTCAGGCTGAATGGGAAGACGCTCTGCGTCGAATCGAGCTTGAGAGCTTAAAAAGTGAGCAAGGTGTGCTTATTGCCGAGGGATTAAATAATTTGCAATCTCAGCAAACTTATCGGGAACTTTCTGCTCGCATCACCCGTCTAATTAGAGTTATTGAGACCAGTAAGGCACGCTGAACTGGTTAAAATACAGATTGACGCAGCCCAAACGGTTGTTTTTTTTATTGGGCAAGAGCGTGCCTTCAGGCACACATTCCACACAAAAAAGAGCACAGACACATGACTCGATCCGTCGGCACGAAAAAAATCATGGCAGCTGCATCGCCCAAATCAAAAACGGCTGTTAAACCGATGGCCAAGCCGAGTTCTAAAAAAGTATCCGCTCCAGCGAAGTCAAGTGTTAGACCCGTGGTGGCAAAACCTAGCTCTAAACCTAGCTCTAAACCTGCCCCTCAAGTTATCCCTATGGCAAAAGGTCAGCCCGTTGCCAAAACCGTATCGGCGTCCTCAAAGTCAGCCGCTAAACAACCTGTCAAGGCCTCGCCGGGCGCAAGTCGGCCTGCTACACCTAAGTCAGTTTCAAAATCCGCAGCAAAAACTGCAGTTCAATCAGTCAAGGAATCAATGAAGTCGGCGTCACCAAGCAAATCGAAAGTACCTACACCGGCAGCCCCCGTTAAACCCGTTGGCAAGTCTGCCGCAAAACCAGAAGTCAAAGCCCCGGCAAAGACGGCTGTTAAATCGACTACGCAAGCCTCTGCAGGCAAAGGCCCCGCTGTCAAAGCAGTACCTGCCAAAGAGTCTGCAGCAAAAACCGCTGCCAAGCCTGTGGCAAAAAATGCAACAACCGCAGCTGCTGCCGCCAAGCCGATGCCGGTTAAAGCCCCGCCGGCTGCGCCGATTTCGTCAAAAGCACCGGGTAAAGTTGACGTCTCTAAACCACCTCCGCCGGTTGATGATGGCGAAGGCCCTCCTAAAAAGACGGCAGGACGTCCACCGGGTGGCACGGGCCGTCGACCTGGGCGTCCGTCAAAAAACCCAAACGGCAACAGCGATAATGACTTTGACTCAGGCGACGGTGAACACGAAGTCGAGGTGGTGCCTGAACTCAAGCCGGTAAAGCGCGGTAAGCGCGCAAAAGGCGAGGGCAAAGATCTGATGGCGCGTGGCCCTGTCACGCCCGAAGAATACGAAGCGCGCCGCAATCGCCTCAAGCTGCTCATTAAGCTTGGTAAAGATCGCGGCTATCTCACCTACGGCGAAATCAACGACCATCTACCCGATGACTTGGTTGATGCCGAGGCGATCGACGGCATTATTAGCACCTTTAGCGATATGGGGATTGCGGTCTACGACCAAGCCCCTGATATCGAATCGATGATCATTGGTGAGAACGCGCCCGTTCCCACGTCAGATGATGACGTTGAAGACGAGGCTGAAGCCGCACTCACAACCGTCGATTCAGATTTTGGTCGCACCACCGACCCGGTGCGAATGTATATGCGCGAAATGGGTACGGTTGAACTCTTGACCCGCGAAGGCGAAATCGAAATCGCCAAGCGTATCGAGGGTGGTTTAAAAGACATGGTGAAAGCGATTTCAGCATGTCCAACCACCATCAACGAAATCTTGAATCACGTACAGCGTGTGCGCGATGCGCAAGCGCAAATCGATGAAGTCATTGATGGCTTGGTGGATGACGACGGTGCCGAATACGCTGGTGCTGGTGTCGCCGACGACACCGAAGAAGACGGCCCTGCTGGCGGCATGAGCAGCAAGCAAGTTGAAGATCTGCGCGTCAAAGGGATGGCAAAGTTTGATATTGTGGGCGCGCAATTTACTAAAATGCGGTCGGCCTATGAAAAAGATGGCTATCGGTCTAAGCCGTATTTGGCTGCTCAAGAGCTCATTCAAAACGAGCTCATGGGTATCCGCTTCACCGCCAAAATGGTAGAGCGTTTAGCCGATACCTTGCGTCAGCAGGTTGAAGAGGTGCGCAAAATTGAGCGCGCTGTTTTACACACCTGCGTTGAACGTGCCGGCATGCCACGCGCACACTTTATCAAGGTGTTTCCGGGTAACGAAACAAACCTTGAATGGGTGTTGGGCGAAGTCGCGAGTGGTGCAGATTATGCAGTGACGCTTACCCGTCACGTACCTGCTGTGCAAGAGTTGCAGCAAAAATTAATTGATCTGCAAGTGCGTGTTGTACTGCCACTTAAAGATTTAAAAGACGTCAACAAAAAGATGGCCACCGGCGAAGCCAAGGCCCGTAAAGCCAAACGCGAAATGACCGAAGCCAACTTGCGCTTGGTGATTTCAATCGCTAAAAAATACACCAACCGTGGCTTGCAATTTTTGGATCTGATCCAAGAGGGCAACATCGGTTTGATGAAAGCGGTGGACAAGTTTGAATATCGTCGTGGCTATAAGTTTTCAACCTACGCCACGTGGTGGATTCGTCAGGCAATTACGCGTTCAATCGCCGATCAGGCCCGTACGATTCGTATCCCTGTACACATGATTGAAACGATCAACAAAATGAATCGTATTAGTCGTCAGATTTTGCAAGAGACCGGTGCTGAGCCTGATCCTGCAACGCTGGCCTCAAAGATGGATATGCCCGAAGACAAGATTCGCAAGATCTTGAAAATCGCCAAAGAACCAATCTCGATGGAAACTCCAATCGGTGATGATGATGATTCACACTTGGGCGACTTTATCGAAGATAATGCAACCTTGGCTCCGGCCGAAGCCGCGTTACATGGCTCGATGCGCGATGTCGTGAAAGAAGTGCTTGACTCGTTAACACCACGCGAAGCTAAAGTTCTGCGTATGCGTTTTGGTATCGAGATGAACACTGATCAAACACTCGAAGAAGTGGGCAAGCAGTTTGACGTTACGCGCGAGCGCATACGACAAATAGAGGCTAAAGCGCTACGCAAGTTGCGCCACCCTAGTCGTGCAGATAAGTTAAAGAGTTTTCTAGAAGGCCAGTAAAGCCTAAAAGTTAGCCCCCCTAGCTCATGCTTGGTTAGAGCAGCGGACTCATAATCCGTTGGTGCCGTGTTCGACTCACGGGGGGGGCACCATTCAAGCAAAATACCAACCTGCGGGGGGGTATTTTTTTGGAAAGTGACTCAGATCAAAAGATGCGGTGCGTCACTGCACAAGTCGGCGTCAACAGATAGATCCACCAATGGCTTGAGCATTGATCGGGTTGACTTATACTAGCAAAAAAGAGGTCGATCGACCTCGCATAACTAAGCTGCCAGGCACTCCTTGGTAGATTCGGAGCAAGATATGCCTAAAGTTGGCCCCGGCGCTAACCTGAGCAGCCCTGCGTCTGGCGCGTCAGGGGGATCGGTTTTTGCAGACCTGACCCGTTTTTTTGCACCCCGCAGCGTCGCGATGGTTGGGGCCACTGAAGATCTATCAAAGTTCGGTGGGCGCTGCATGCGTCAAACGATTGATTTTGGATTTGCGGGTGCGATTTATCCGATTAATCCAAAGCGAGACACCATTTTTGGTCAAGCTTGTTTTGCCTCGGTCGCTGATCTGCCAGAGGCGCCAGATCATGTTGGGATTGTGTTGCCGGCGCATGCGGTGCCGAGCGCGTTAGAACAGTGTGCAGAGCGCGGTGTGCCTTTTGTGACTATTTTTTCTTCTGGCTTTGGTGAGTTAGGAACAGAAGCGGGCTGGGCTGCGCAACAACGCATTGTCGATATCGCACGCGCTGGCAATATTCGAATGATGGGACCGAACTGTAATGGTATGGTGAATTTTGTTGATGGTTTCGCGTTGACCTCAACGGCTACGATTCAGGGCCCACGGCGTGCGGCGGGTGACTTGGGTGTGGTTAGTCAATCGGGTGGCGCAGGTCAAGTCAATGTGATGTGGCGTGCACAGCAGGCGGGCATGGGCGTCAGTTATCAGGTCAGTTGCGGCAATGCCTGTGACCTTGATTTAATGGATTACGCCGCGTTCATGCTTGAGAGCGAAGCCACCAAAGTGGTCGCGATGCTAGTTGAAAGTATTTCGGACGGTGAGCGTTTAAGAGTGCTGGCTGAGCGTTCATACCAACTGAATAAGCCGATCGTGATGGTGAAGGTCGGCCGTACCGACGTGGGCAGTCGGGCTGCTGCGTCTCATACTGGCTCGGTGACGGGTGCGGATGATGTGTGCGATGCAGCGTTGCGGCAAATTGGGATTATTCGCGTCGATGACTGTAATGAGCTCTACGAAACGGCGATGCTCTTGCGTCAACAGAAGCCCTTTAAAGGCCGCCGTGCAGCTGCTACCTCGATATCGGGTGGCAATTTGGTGATGCTCGCCGATTTGGGTGCTGCGCTCGATATTGAGTGGCCGCAATATCAGGCTCAAACGTGTGAGCAACTTGCCAAGCTTCTGCCGGGCTTTGGTGCGACCTTGAATCCGACGGATCTGACCGCCGGTGCGATTGGCCAGCCCGGTGCGTATGCCAAGGCAACCGAAATTATTTTGCAAGATCCTTCGGTGGATGTCCTGATTCCAGTGATGACGATTACCAACGCGGATGATGTGCGTAGTGTGGCCGACGTCGCTGCTCGAAGCGCGAAACCCATGGCCTTGCTCTGGACGGGCTGCACCTCGAATGACCCGCAGCTCACGCACCAGGCGTTGGTCGCGCAAGGTCACGCTGTTTATTCAGATGCCTACCCCTGTTTAAAAGCAGTGCGACGCGCGATGCAGTATTCAGAGTTTCGCGAGTCTCGGTTGCATGCGGTCTCTAACCGACCCGCCGATATCGACCGTGTTGCAGCTCGACGTTTTCTTGAACAACAGACGGGGCCGTTGACTGAACAAAACGCTAAGAAACTATTGAGCCATTATGGCGTTCGTGTTACTCAAGAGTATCTGGCGCATTCGGCGTCTGAAGCAGTCAAGCATTGGTCACAAATAAAAGGCACGGTTACCTTAAAGATCGTATCGCCTGATATTTTGCACAAGACCGAAGCTCAGGCAATTCGTCTGAACTTAGATAGTGAAGCTGCCGTCTCAAGCGCGTATGAAGAGATTCTGGTTGCGGCGCGCAAGTATCGCTCAGATGCCAGGATCGAGGGCGTGCTGGTGCAAGAAATGGTGGGGCAGTCGCATGAAATGTTCATTGGCATGGTGCGAGACCCCACCTTTGGTGCTGTCATCACCTTTGGGCTCGGTGGAATATATGTTGAAGTATTAAAAGATTTGGTGTTTCGACTCGCGCCCTTATCACGCTTTGAAATCGCTCAGGCCTTGAATGAGTTACGTGCCATCAAGTTGTTACAGGGCGCTCGAGGCCAGGCGCCGGCCGATATCGAAGCATTGATCGACTGTATTGAACGCGTGTCTTGGTTGGCGGCAGATTGTGTCGACAAAATTGCAGAAATTGATATCAACCCTTTGTGTGTGTTAGCGCTTGGACAGGGTGTTCGAGTGGTTGATGCACTGGTGATCCCCATATGTTGAAAACTCACTTAGAAAATTCAGTACTGACCTTGAGTCTTGATCGTCCGGCTGTTGCGAACGCGTTGAATTTAGAGATTTATGACGCCATGCATGCCGCGTTGACGCAAGCGCAGACTCAAGCGGAGGTCAAAGTTGTTGTGATTGCAGGTGGGGGTGCGCGAGCGTTTTGTTCTGGCGCCGATCTTAAAGAGTTTTCTGATCTGGCACCTGAGCGTGCCGCGCATCAACGCTTGACTTTACTGATGCGCTGTTTTTTACAGATTTTGGATTTTCCAAAACCCGTGATCGCAGTCGTGCAGGCTCCGGCTGTGGGCGCAGGTCTGATGTTGGCCGCGTTGTGTGATGAGATTTTGATCGCAGACCATACCTGGGTGTCGTTGCCTGAAGTGAAGTTTGATATGCCAACACCGATTGGTGCGGCGATCGTTGCCGCTCGTTCAAATCGTTCAGTGAGTCATCGTCTGGTGCAGTTGGGCGAGCGGGTGACCGCAGTTGAATGTGGGGGTGTTGGATTGGTTGATCGGGTGGTTCCGCTCGCTGAATTAGCATCGCTGTGCGCGCAGCGCGCTGATGTGCTTGCACAAATCCCACCTTATGGCTTTGCGATCAATAAAAAATGGATGAATCGCGAGGTTCGACGGCAGCTTGTCGACGCGGCTGAAGTGGCCGAAGCGGGTCATCAGCGCCATAAGTAGCTTGAGCAGCGCATTTAGACAGATTAATCAAAAGAGAGATTAGCTATGCAATTAGAAATGACACCAGAGCTCGCCGAATTACGTTCGGCAATGCGGCGTTTTACGACCGAAGTACTTGAGCCGATTGCGATTGAAATTGATCGTACGGGTGAGGTCCCAGACCGCGCGTGGGACCTGATGCGTGCGCAAGGTTATCTTGGGATGCGGATGCCCACACACTTTGGCGGAGGTGAGGTTGATTTGTCAACGTACTGTTTGGCGCTTGAAGAGCTGAGCCGTTCGCATCGATATTTTACGTTGATGCTAGATGCCACTAGTGGTTTGAACCCAATTGCCATATCGAAATTTGGGACGCCTGCGCAGCAAGAGAAATATTTGGAAGGGCTTTGTACCGGACGTTTATTGGCCTCCTTTGCATTAACCGAGCCAGGTGCGGGCTCTGATGCGCAGGCGATCTCAACTAAAGCCGAGAAAATCACGAAGGGCTGGAGACTGAACGGACGTAAGCATTACATCAGTGGCGCACATCAGGCCGATGTCATCCTGGTGCTGGCGGTTAATGACGTTGAAAAACGCTCGCGCGGAGGAATCTCAGCCTTTCTAGTTGATAAAGGTACGCGGGGAATGACGATCACGCGTGTCGACACCACAATCGGTTCAGATCCTATCAAAATTTGCGAAATTACCTTCGAGGATTGTGAAATTCCAGACACGGCGGTTTTGGGCGAGGTTGGCCAGGGGTTTAAGATTGCAATGAGCTCGTTGGTGAGTGGGCGAATGGGGATCGCTTGTTCGTGTCTTGGCGTGGCAGATCGCTTAATTGAAATGTCAGCGGCCTATGCACGAGAGCGTCACACCTTTGGTAAGGCCTTGGCTGAGCGTCAGGCGATTCAGTGGATGTTGGCAGATTCAGCGACCGAATTGGCGCAGGCGCGTGCGCTAACGTACGAGACTCTGCGCCGAGTGGAGGCAGGTGAAAACGTTGGTGCTGCAGCGAGTATGTGTAAGCTGGCCGCCTCTGAAATGGTGGGTCGCGTGGCTGACCGTGCAGTGCAGATTCATGGTGGCGCCGGATTAATTCGGGGTGTACCTGTTGAGCGGTTTTATCGCGATATTCGTCATTATCGAGTCGGTGAAGGGTCGTCTGAAGTTCAGCGCATATTGATTGCGCGAGAGGTGCTGGGATGAGTCTGAAGAATGGATCGCGCCGACAACCGCTGAATGCTGCAATCGTTGGCATTGGTGAAAGCACGGTCGGCCGAGTGCCTCACCTAGATGCGTTGGGTTTGCAACGAATGGCAGCTGTCAATGCCTTAGCCGATGCGGGTCTGTCATTTGCGGATATTGATGGTTTATTGACGACGCCGATTCGGGTTGAGAATTGGGCGATGCCCTGCGGAGTCGTCTCGGAGGGCTTAGGCATACAGGCTCGGTATTTGGCAACCTTAGATGTTGCGGGTGCTTCGGGTGTGGCGATGGCGCATCACGCTGCGATGGCCGTTGCCTCGGGGCAATGTGAAACGGTGTTGTGCGTCGCAGGTCAAAACATGTTGTCGTTTCAGTCGCGTGGCGATGCGGTCCAAAAAATGGCAGATGCGGGCTGGGCACATCCTGATTTTGAGGCGCCGCATGGCCCCTTGGTGCCAACCTTGTATGCGCTGGCGGCACAACGACATATGCACGAGTACGGCACAACGCCTGAGCAACTTGCTCAAGTGGCTGTGACGATGAGAGAAAATGCATCGTTAAATCCCTTCGCACATAAAAAAGATTTGATCTCGTTGGCAGATGTCATGCAATCGCGCATGATTACCTCTCCGTTGAGAATGCTGGATTGCGCGCTCGTATCGGATGGTGCAGTCGCTTTTATTGTGACTACGCCAGAACGTGCGCGCGATTTACGTCAGGCGCCGGTGAAGCTTTTGGGGCATGGTTATGGTCACTCACATACTTACATCGGTGACTATAAAAATGTGACGACAACCGGCGCGGTGCGTTCGGGGCAAGATGCCTTTGCGATGACGGGTCTGACGCCCAAGGATATCGATGTGGCTCAGTTGTACGATTGCTTCACGATTACGGTTTTGATTGAACTCGAGGATCTTGGATTTTGTGCGAAGGGTGAGGGCGGACATTTTGTACAGAGTCAGGGAATCGGGTTAAAGAGTCCGTTGCCGGTGACGACGCACGGTGGTCTGTTATCGGCGGGGCATCCAGGCTTGGCCGGCGGTATGTTTCATCTCACGGAAGGGGTGCGTCAACTTCGCGGGCAAGCACAGGCGCGTCAGGTTCCGAAGGCCGAAGTCGTGCTGGTGCATGGCAATGGTGGGATTATTGGCTTGCACAGCACGCTGATTTTAGGAAAAGGTTAACGCGTATGACTGCAACGATGAATTCACTCAATAGCCATCAATACTGGGAAACTCTGCGCACAAAGGGGTTTTGTCTGCCTCAGTGCCAGGCATGTAAAGAATTTCATTTCTATCTGCGCCCGGCCTGCCCGGCCTGTGGTGGCGTTGAGATTGAGCCTGTCGTGGTGAGTGGCCGCGGACAGCTGTATAGTTTTTCTGTCGTCTATCGTGCACCAAGTGCCGCCTTTGAAAAAGATGTTCCCTACGTGGTGGCGATTGTGGCAACGGATGAGGGGCCACACTTGATGACGCGACTCGTCGGGGTAAAACCAGAAGACGTTGCAATTGGAATGCGTGTGTCGGTGAAGGATTGGCGGACTTCCAGTTTGCCAGCCGAGCACCCCTCGCTTGGACAAGCGCCTCCTTTGTTTGAACGCGCGGTACCGTAGTTTTTGATTTGTCCTCATTTAAAAGAGACCAACAATGAACACCTCCAAACTTTGTTTGACACGTTTCACCAAGGCATGTGCTGGTTTGCTCACGCTCTTGAGCCTGACTGGGTGGTCAGTGGCGACGAGGGCGTCCGACTATCCAACTCGAACGATTACGGTCATTAATCCCTGGACGGCGGGCGGGCCGGCCGACACTGTGGCGCGCCCGATCTTGCAGAGGCTCTCAGAGGCGTTAAAGCAGCCAGTCGTCTTAGAAAACAAAGCCGGTGCCAATGGCGTAATTGGCGCAAATTACGTGGCACGTGCCAGGCCAGATGGCTATACGCTGCTGTTTTCGCATGTAGGCCCGATCACCATCAGTCCGGCAGTACAAAAGGATATGCCCTACGATTCGATTCGTGACTTTGCACCGATCACACTAATTGTTTCGGCGCCTACCGTCCTGGTGGTTCGTCCAGACTTGCCGATTCATAATCTAAAAGAGTTCATCGAGTATGCGCGCGCCAATCCCGGGAAACTGTCTTACGGCTCTGTGGGTATCGGTAGCACCACGCATCTTGCAGGAGAAATTTTAGCGACGATGGCTGATGTCAAAATGTTGCATGTTCCTTACAAAGGAGCAGCTCCGGTCATGAATGATTTACTTGGTGGTCAGATCAATTGCACATTTTTGAACATCGCAGCACTATTGCCTTACATCAAGTCGGGTCAAGTCCGTGCGATTGGCGTGAGCACCTTAAAGCGATCATCACTCTTGCCAGAGCTGCCTGCCATTGCAGAAACGTATCCTGGCTTTGAGGTGAACTCCTGGTACGGAATGATGGCGCCCGCTAAAACACCAACGCATATTGTTGAGTTATTGCAAAAAGAAGTCGCAAAAATTCTACAGCTACCTGAAATTGTTCAGTCGTTGCAAGCATCTGGATTGTCACCAGAAGGCACGACACCTGCGCAATACGCCACGCAAATTCAAACGGACCTGAAGCGCTGGCAGACAGCAGTTGCGAAAGCGGGGATTGAGAAACAGTAGGTATAGTCTGTCTGTTGGCCTCGCTAAGAAGTCTTCCAAATGAATCGGCCGAATCAGTTCGATGGGATTGCCGCCGTGTCCCACCAATTGGGCGGTAATCTCGTACACTTTTAGCAACAAGGATTCACAACTATCATGATAAAAAGACAAACTTTTGCGCGACTACTTGCCACTGCTCTGGCGCTGATAACATTTACAGCCGTTGCGGCGAGTCCCGACGGCACCTATCCCACCAAGTCAGTACGCCTGATTGTGGGCTACCCCCCGGGCGGGGCAGGCGATATTTTTGGTCGCTTGGTGGCGAACTATTTGTCGCGACAATTTGGCCAGCAGTTTGTGGTTGAGAACCGCCCCGGTGCGGCGGGAACAATTGCCGCGGCGCAGGTCGCGCGCATGCCCGCCGATGGCTACTCCGTGTATCTGGCTTCAGCAGGTGATTTTACGACTGCGCGCAGCACCTTTGGCGCACGGCTCGCTTACAACCCTGAGCAAGATTTCACCCACCTGACGTTGTTGGTAAAAGTGCCCTTGGTGCTTGTTGCTCACCCGTCTGTGCCTGCAGCGACCTTGAAAGAATTTATCGCCTACGCCAAAACCATGCCTAAGCAACTGAATTACGCCTCGTTTGGAAATGGCTCAACCTCGCACCTCGCCGCAGAGGCCTTCAACATTGCTAGCGGCATCGAGATGTCACATGTGGCCTATAAGGGAAGCAGCCCTGCGGTGACAGATCTAGTTGCGGGGCGGGTGCAAGTCATGTTCGACACAGTGTTGAGTGCCTCGCGCTTTACCCAAACGGGGCAGTTAAAGAGTTATGGGGTGACGACCCTAAAAAGGGTGCCTTTGATGTCTGAAACTCCAACGCTAGACGAGGGTGGCCTTTCTGGCTTTGAAATGGCCACGTGGCTTGGCCTGGTAGCGCCAGCGGGTTTACCAGCCGCAATCACTCAAACACTGGCCCTTAAGTTGGTCGCGTTTACAAAAGATCCAGAGATTCTCAAGCAGTTAGACGCGCTCGGTTTATTGGTTGACGGCTCTGGGCCCGCAGCCTTCAGCACCTTCATTCGCGAAGAATCGGCAAGAATGGATAAGTTGATCAAAGGGGCGGGCATTCAGTTTGAGTGAGAATGAGCTGAACGCCCGATTTAAGTCGGCATCTTATTGAGTGTGCGGCTGAGAGTCGCTTTATGATGGCTTAAAGTCAGACTATCGATCGCTCTGCTTCTATTGACTAATACGCGCCCATGAAATCTTTTTTTCCGATCTCGACGCCATTGTGACGCAACAAGTTGTAGGTGGTTGTGACATGAAAGAAAAATTGTGGCATGCCGTATTTTAAGGCGTAGTCTTGGACAGAGAGTGTTTTTTCTTTCGGTGTGCCCGGACGTAAAACAATTTCTTTGATCGCGCTGGCGTCCAGTTGCGCAGCGGTCAATGCTTGGATCAGGCCGAGCGTCTTGGTGATGCGTTGCTGCAGTTCGGCAAAGCTTTGCTCGGTGTCTTCGTAGGCGGCAACTTCAAGGCCAGCGATTCGCAAGGGAACACTTTTTGCAAAATCACAGGCAATTTGAACCTGGCGTACCAAGGGCAGCATGTCAGGAAACAAACGCGACTGCAACAAGGTGGCAGGATCGAATTTGCGCTGTTGCGCGTGTTCTTCGCCTTTTTTTAGGACGTCACTGAGTGCTAAGAGCATCTGCTTGAGTACGGGAACTGTCGCTGAATATAAAGAAATCGTCATGGTTTTCCGCTTGATTAAAAAGTGTTGAAGACGTCGGCTGTTAGCGCACTAAGAATTGGTTATACACTCTAGAATAACCGATCGTGACTCTAAGCATGCGCGGCATCGGCATTACCGACCATAAGCGCTCACCGACTTTTCCAACAATTCGCACGGGTGCGAAGGTCGATTAACCAGATGATCTTTGATTGCTGAAGCGCGCTTAGGCGGCCAAAGCTCTCAAAGGTTCTGCGATGGGTGTGCGGATCAGGTAATCAAAAGCAGAGAGTGAGGCTTTGGCACCTTCGCCCATCGCGATAATAATCTGCTTATAGGGCACGGTCGTGCAGTCACCCGCGGCAAACACCCCAGGCATTGAGGTCTCGCCCTTTTGGTCAACGATGACTTCGCCATGCTTTGAAAGCGCGACAGTGCCTTTGAGCCAATCTGTATTGGGTAGCAAGCCGATTTGCACAAAGATGCCTTCAAGCTCAACGGTGCGCAGTTCGTTGCTGATGCGGTCTTGGTAGCGTAAGCCGTTGACTTTTGTACCGTCGCCCAACACATCCTTGGTCAAGGCACTTTTAATCACCGTGACGTTGGGTAGGCTGGCGAGCTTGGCTTGCAACACCGCATCAGCGCGAAGTTTGCTATCAAACTCAAGCAGCGTGACCTGACTAACAATACCGGCTAAATCGATAGCGGCCTCGACCCCCGAGTTACCGCCACCGATGACGGCAACGCGTTTACCTTTAAACAACGGGCCATCGCAGTGAGGGCAGTAGGCCACCCCTTTGTTGCGATACTCTAACTCGCCCGGCACGTTCATTTCTCTCCAGCGCGCACCGGTGCTCACAATCACTGTTTTGCTTTTTAAAATCGCGCCATTTGCCAACTCAACTTCAAGCCCGTGTGCGCCTTGACGCAAGGTCGTGGCACGCTGCAAATTCATGATATCGACTTCGTAACTTTTAACGTGTTGCTCAAGGGCTTGCACTAACTTAGGCCCTTCGGTTTCTTTGACTGAGATAAAGTTCTCGATGCCCATGGTGTCCATCACTTGTCCGCCAAAGCGTTCGGCCAGTACTCCGGTACGAATGCCTTTGCGTGCTGCGTAGATCGCGGCAGCCGAGCCGGCCGGCCCACCGCCAATCACCAACATATCGAAGGCGTCTTTGGCGTTAAGCTTTGCCGCATCCTTTTGGGGACTGTTGGTATCGAGCTTCGTGACAATTTCTTCGACACTCATGCGCCCCTGCCCAAAGGCCTCGCCATTCAAGAGGACAGTCGGCACAGCCATGACTTTGTGTTGGTCGACTAAACCCTGAAAGAGGGCGCCATCAATCATCTCGTGCTCGACGTTTGGATTCAGCGCTGCCATGAGATTTAACGCCTGCACGACATCTGGGCAGTTGTGGCACGAAAGTGAAATAAAGGTCTGAAAGCGTAGCGTGCCATCGAGCGCACGAATGCGTGCAATGATCTCTTGCTCGACCTTGGGCGGATAGCCGCTCGCTTGCAAAATAGCCAAAATAAACGACGTCATCTCGTGGCCCATCGGTAGGCCAGAAAAAGTGATGCGTGCGTCTGCGCCGCTTTTGCCAACCGTAAAACTCGGCGTATGTTTGGCGCTTCCGCTTGTGACGACGGTCACGTTATTGGATTGCTCTGCTACCTCATTTAACAGTTCAAGCATTTGAGCTGAGGCTGGGTTGCTATCTAACGAGGCAGTCAAAACGATTGGGCTAACAATCTTTTCAAAATAGACTTTCAGTTGCGCTTTCAGATTGTTGTCTAACATCATGGTTTCCTTAAGGTGTATTGGAGGAGTCTATTGGGCAGGATCTTGTCCTCCCCAATAGACTCTCCTTAGAGAGTCTGCTGGGTCAGTGCAAGGCTTTAACTTAGATTTTGCCGACCAGGTCTAATGAGGGGGTCAAGGTTGCCGCGCCTTCTTTCCATTTGGCGGGGCAAACTTCGCCTGGGTGTGCTGCGGTGTATTGGGCCGCTGTAAGCTTGCGCAAGGTTTCTGACACGTCACGTGCGATTTCGTTTGAGTGAACTTCGGCCGTTTTGATGATGCCTTCAGGATTGATGATGAATGTGCCGCGCAAGGCCAGGCCCTCTTCTTCGATGTGAACGCCAAAACCGCGTGTCAGAGTGTGGGTTGGATCGCCGACTAACGGAAACTTGGCTTTGCCAACGGCAGGTGAGGTCTCGTGCCAAACCTTGTGCGAGAAATGTGTATCGGTAGTGACGATATAGACTTCAGCACCCATTTTTTGAAATTCGGCATAGTTGTCGGCGGCATCTTCAATTTCGGTTGGGCAATTGAAGGTAAAGGCTGCTGGCATAAAAATGAGAACAGACCACTTGCCTTTGAGACTTTCATCCGAGACGGTGATGAACTTGCCATTGTGGAAGGCCTGGGTTTTGAAGGGTTGCACTGCGGTGTTGATGAGCGACATGACGAGCCTTTTAGGATGAAAGAAATTTAACGACAGACGAAGTTTGAGCGAACTGACGTAATCAATCAAATGAATTAAAATAATGTTATCAATCGATTAAATCGATAACGAAGAGAGCGTCCAATGGCTGCATTACCCACTATTAAGCAATTGCGTTATTTAATTGCGCTGAGTGAAACCCTAAGTTTTACCAAGGCGGCTGAACGGTGTTTCGTTGGTCAGTCGACCCTGAGCGCGGGGCTCAAAGAGCTCGAAGACACGCTAGGTGCTCAGCTAGTCGAGCGAGATAAGCACTCGGTGTCGCTCACGCCGACCGGGCGCGGCGTGGTCGAGCGTGCGCAGCGGTTAATCGCACAGGCCGACGATTTGGTAGATTTTGTTCAGGGGGCTGCGGGCTCAATGGTGGGCGTGATTAAGTTAGGTGTCATTCCAACTATTGCCCCTTTTTTACTACCAGGGTTGTTAGCCAAAATGAGAGACGATTTTCCGCAGCTGAAAATTGTTCTTCGCGAGGATTTGTCGGCCAACTTGATTGATAAGCTCAATCGGCATCAATTAGATTTTGCCTTAATCGCCTTGCCCTACGAGACCGAGGGTTTTTTGATAAAAGAGCTTTTTGATGATGAGTTATGGTTGATTGGCAATCAGCACGATCCAGTCCTTAAAAATAAAGAAATCCAGTTAACCAATCAGCTAGCAGATCGTGTCTTGTTGCTTGAAGAAGGCAATTGCCTGCGCGAGCATGCGTTGGCCGTCTGCAAAAAGAGCGATTTGGCCAGCACGGATGGTATCGAAGCCACCAGTTTGTTAACACTGGTGCAAATGGTTGAATCGGGTTTAGGAATTGCGCTGCTGCCCGAAATGGCAGTCAAATCGGGCCTGCTGACCCAAACCAATTTGATCGCCAGGCCGTTGACGGCGCCGGCGCCCAAACGAAAGATCGCGTTAATCGCCAGGCCGTCCACCGCCAGAATAGAAGAATTTAATGCACTGGTAAGGGTGCTTAAAAAGTCGCGAGGCGGTTAATCAAACATATCGGGTTGTGTTTGAAGCAACTGGAACCAGAGCCTGACGCCTGCTCGGCGCCACCAGATTGTTTAGTGGTGCTGCGCCGTATTGATACGATAGAATACATGGTGATATTCATAGATGAAAAAAATATAATAAGGTCAGTCATGAGTAAAAATATCAGCGCGCTGCAACTCGGCATTGTCTGGCGCCGTTTAACAGGCCTCATGGATGAGGTCGCACAAACCTTTGTGCGAACATCATTTTCTGTGGTGGTGCGCGAAAACTGGGATCTTGCTTGTTCGTTGATGGATGCGGACGGTAGAGTGTTCGCCCAATCCTCAAGGTCGATTCCCTCCTTTTTAGGGACCATGCCCAGAACCTTGCAGGCCATGCTTCAAAAGCATTCACAGCATAGCCTTGAGCCAGGTGACGTTTTAATATCAAACGACCCTTGGCTGGGCACCGGGCATTTAAACGACATCACGATGGTACGACCGATTTTTCGGGGTCGCGAGCTCGTCGCGTTTGTTGGGTCAACTTTTCATACGGTCGATATTGGTGGTGCGCCGTCGCCTTTCGCAAAAGACGCCTACGAAGAGGGTTTGTGTATTCCGATTTTAAAAATCGTGCGACGCGGTGAAGAAAATCTTGATGTGATTTCTTTTTTGCAAGAGAATTTGCGTGAGCCCACTGAAACGTTGGGCGATATTCGCGCCCAGTTTGCAGCCTATGACTTAGCCCAGACAAAACTGCTCAATCTGCTGCAGCAAGAGGGTATTGAAGATCTCAAGCATGTCACGGATTCGATCTTGTCGCGCTCTGAGTTGAGCATGCGAAAAATGTTAGAAGCGATCCCTGATGGTGAGTGTACCGATCAGGTCACTGCGGATGGATTTGACAAGCCACTGACAATTTGTTGTTCGATTAAAAAAACCGGGTCGGATATTTTGGTTGACTATGCGGGCACCGATCCGCAGATTGATAAGCCGATCAACTCGGTTTATAACTTTACCTTTGCTTATAGTGCGTACGCAATCAAGTGCGCCTTCGACCCCGGCTCGCCCAATAACGACGGGGGGTTAAGGCCCTTAACCTTGTTGGCGCCAGAGGGCTCGCTGGTCAATCCGACTCGACCTGCACCTGTCTGGGGGCGACATTTGTCAGGGCACTACCTGCCGTTCGTCATCTTTGGCGCCTTATCTAAAATCATCCCCAATAAAGTGATCGCCGACAGTGGCTCGCCAATTTGGAACGTCTACTTCAAAGGCGTCGATCGTTCAAACCGAAAGTTTGTAAAAATGTTTTTTATGAGTGGCGGCTATGGCGCGCGCGCGCACAGCGATGGCCCAGCGTGTTTGAGTTTTCCGACCAATATCGCCAACAATCCCATCGAGCAGTTTGAAAATCAAACGCCAATGTTGATCACAGAAAAAAGTCTGATCACCGACAGCGGTGGCGCTGGAATGTATCGTGGCGGTCTGGGTCAGCGCCTGTCGTTTCAATCTTTGTCGCCCGAGCCTCTGACGTTCATGATTCGGCACGAAAGAATCAAATACCCGCCGCGCGGGTTTTTAGGTGGTGCCGATGGCAGGCTCGGCATTGATTTGCTTGACGGTCAGCGTATTCCCGGTAAATCAGTGACCACTATCAAGCAAGGTCAGGTGGTGACGTTCGAGACCCCTGGTGCAGGCGGTATGTTTTCACCCCTCAAGCGCGACCCAATTGCTCTCGCAAAAGATTTACAAAATGGTGTGGTGTCTGCGCAAAGTGCGCAGACAGCGTATGGTCTGACGGGCAGTCAACTCGAGACCTTGGTGTCAGCAGCAAAAAGGAATGAAGCATGAGCCAGACGCTCAAACCTCTTTTGGCACCTTTTCGCATTGGCGTGGATATCGGTGGAACCTTCACGGACTTGGTGATGGTTGATGCGCAGGGGCAGTTACGTAACGAGAAAGTCTTAACGACGCCGCATGACCCCTCAGTGGGAGTCTTAACAGGGCTCGAGTTGATTCTTGACAATAACGGCGCGCAGGCAAGCGACGTGCAAAACGTCATCCACGGTACGACCTTGGTCGCCAACGCGCTGATCGAACGTAAAGGTGTGCGGACGGCGCTGATCACCACCGCAGGTTTTCGCGATGTCCTTCAAATTGGACGCGAATGGCGTTACGACATTTATGATTTGTTTTTGACGCCTGTTGAGCCGCTCGTGCCCAGAGCGCTTTGCTTTGAAATCAAAGAGCGCGTGGGCTATGACGGTTCGGTGCTGACGCCGCTAGAGCTGACTGCGCTGCCCCAGATCGCAGAGGCGATCAAACAGGCAAACGTTGAGGCTGTCGCGGTGTGTTTGTTGCACTCGTTTCAATATACTAAACATGAGATTCAGCTTAAAGAGGCGCTTGCGACACTTTTGCCTGAGGTCGCTGTCTGCATCTCTAGCGAGGTCATGCCAGAAATTGGTGAGTATGAGCGTACGGCGACCACGGTATGTAACGCGTACGTGCAGCCCTTGTTTAAGAAATATATTTCGGCGTTGATGGCAGGGATTAAGCAGCTTGGCATCGATCAAGATTTGTATCTGATGCAATCAGACGGCGGCACGGTGCACTTTAATACTGCGCTTGAGTATCCGATCAGATTGGTGCAATCAGGCCCAGCCGGTGGCGTGCAGGCCACGTCTTTGATCGGGCAAATGGCTGATTTATCGCAGATCCTTTGTTTTGATATGGGCGGCACGACCGCCAAGGCGTGTTTAATTGACGAGGGCAAAAGTGCAGTCACCACTGACTTTGAGGTCGCACGCTTGCAACGCTTTAGAAAAGGCAGTGGTATTCCGTTAAAAGTGCCGTCGATCGATATGATTGAGATCGGCTCGGGCGGCGGCAGTATTGCGCGCATCAACAGCTTGGGTTTGATTCAAGTGGGGCCCGACAGTTCAAGCGCGGTGCCTGGCCCCGCTTGCTATGGCCAAGGTGGGCAAGAGGCGACAGTCACCGACGCAGACTTGATGTTGGGTTACCTTGATGCGCAGTCGTTTTTGGGAGGGTCGATGACCTTAGATTTGACGGCTGCTCGGCAATGCATACAAAAACAGATTGCAGAGCCGCTCGAGATCGCGGTGACTGAAGCTGCGTTTGGCATTCACGAAACCGTCAACGAGACCATGGCGCAGGCCGCGAGCATTCATGCGCTTGAAAAAGGTTTAAAGGCCTCAAGCTACGCGATGATTCCGATTGGTGGTGCGGGGCCCGTCCATGCGTGCCATGTGGCGCTCAAGCTTGGGATCGAACGCTTGGTGATTCCGCTAGGGGCAGGCGTTGCCTCGGCCTTTGGCTTTTTGGCCTCGCCGATGTCGTTTCAATTTGTGCAAGCCTCTGTTTCACCCGTGCAGTTGTTAGACGTACAAGGCGTCGATCAATTAATCGAAGGTTTAAAAAAGAAAGGCTTGGCGATGCTGGCCGAGTCGGGCTTGGCCGCCGCACTATGTTCGAGTCGGGTCAGCGCTGCGATGCGTTATGTTGGGCAAGGCTACGAGGTTGAGGTTCCAGTCTCGATGGGGCGACTCAAACAATCTTTTAAGCAACATTTGTCTGAAGAATTTAATCGTTGTTATCAACATTTATATGGTCGTACCGAGGCGGATACGCCCGCAGAAGTCGTATCTTGGCGCGTGGTGGTGCAAGGGCCTGCGCCTAAGTTACTTGAACAACTGCAGGCGAATTTGACGTACACACAAGCGTCTGACACCTCAGCAGATGTTGCAATCAAAAACAGACGTGACGTATTTTGTGTTTTTAGTCGAGCTTTTGTACAGACCCCAGTCTATGACCGTTACGCTCTGCGGCCTGGTATGCACTTTGACGGACCGGCGATTGTCGAAGAGCGCGAATCCACAGTGGTGGTGCCTCGGTACGCTAAAGTCAAAATCGATCCGCATCAAAATATGCTGATTGACTTGACGGAGCCAGTTGTTCAGGTGCCGCAGTAATACTCTTTTCTCTGTCACTCGACGACTCCACGTCGTCGCGGTTTTTTAACGGTATTCAGTTTTTTTCAATGGTACTCGAGTCGATTATGCAGCCAAAAATTACGATTGTGCAGGCCTTGGTGCGTGCGCTGGCACATGCAGGCGTGCGTCAAATGTTTGGTCTACCCGGCGGCGGTTCTTCGCTTGACCTGATCGAGGCTGCGGCCGAGGTTGGCATAGACTTTATTCTGACTAAAACTGAAAATTCGGCCGTGATGATGGCCGGTGCCCTAGCCGAAACAACAGGTGTACCCGGTGTTGCTTTAATGACGAAAGGCCCGGGTGTGGCGAATGCCGCAAATGGTGTCGCTTACGCAAAGCTAGATCGTGCTCCGGTGATTGTGATTACAGATGGCTTTACGGCTAAGCAGTTGTCTTACATTACACATCAGGTGTTTGATCAAAAGGCGTTATTGCAACCGGTTGTCAAGGGCACGACGCGTCTTGAGTCTGACGACCCTGCGACTGAAATAGACGCGATCATCGCGCTGGCTTGTCAGGCGCCGCTCGGGCCCGTGCATCTCGAGTTAACCGGTGACGTGGCGCGACGACTCATCGACGCACCCCAAAAAATAGCGGCTTTAAGAGAAGTCAAAACGCTCGATACGACTGAATTGCAGCGTGTCTTTGAGCAGCTGACGCTCTCTAAAAAGCCTGTGTTGATTGTTGGACTCGAGGCGCGTCAGTGTGCCTCAGAAGTCAGGCAACTCGCGGCGGCTTTAAAATGCCCCGTGTTACAAACGTATAAAGCCAAGGGAGTGGTCTCTGATTTTGATCCCCAAGTGGTGGGTATCTTCACGGGTGGTAGTCAAGAAGCAGAATGCTTGGCGCAGTCTGATCTGATGGTGCTTGTGGGGTTGGATCCAATAGAAATGATTTTGCAGCCCTGGCCTTACAACAGACCCGCTGTCGAATTATCTAACGCATTGCATCCTGTTCATTATGTTAAGCCCGAGGCACGTATTAGCTTTGGTCTTGCGATACACGTCGCAGCACTTCACAAGCGGTTGACCGCTTATCGTTCAGACTGGTCTGCCGAGCAAATTGGCAGCTTACGGGCAGATATTTTGACTCGGCTGGCCTATCCGCCCGTGCGGTTTGGTGTTGCCCCGGATCGCGTGGTACAAATCTCGGCACAGGCCTATGCGCACAACAATCTGCGGCCTCGTATGTCCGTCGATGCGGGGGCGCACATGTTTTCGGCCACTGCTTTTTTTGCAGTCACGCAACCAGGCGATGTTTTAGTCTCGAACGGTTTAGCGACAATGGCTTTTGCCTTGCCCGCTGCGATCGCTGCTGCGCTGGACGATCCTTCGCAACCTGTGCTGTGCTTTACCGGTGATGGTGGGCTGATGATGTGTCTGGGTGAGTTATGTACGGCGGTCCAGACCCATGCACGCATTATTGTGGTTGTGTTTAACGACAGTGCGCTATCCTTGATAGATATTAAGCAGCAAAGTAAACAATTACCGAGCCGAGGGGTGCGCTGGGGGCGTCACAATTTCGCCCAAACGATGCAGGCGCTTGGTGGTAAGGGGTTTGAAGCAACAACTGAAGTGCAATACCAAGAGGTCTTAGCAGAAGCGTTGCAGTTTGAAGGACCCAGCTTGATCGATGTCCAAATTGATCCCTCTGGCTATGCGCAGCAACTTAAAGCGATGCGAGGCTAAAGCATCGCGTCATTGATCATCCACTGGAGCTTACCGTGTTGAAACTATCGACTAAGTTTTGTATGAGCATCTTCGTAGCTTGTTTATCTGTGTCTCAAGTTTGGGCACAGCCCGCTGACAAATTTCCGTCTAAGCCCATTACGTTTATTGTTGGGTTTGCTGTAGGCGGTGGTGGAGATATTTCTACGCGCTGGATTGCCGAGTTCTTGCGCGAGCGCTGGAAGGTGCCCGTTGTGGTCGAGAACAAGCCGGGTGCGGGCGCAACCATCGCCACCAGCCAGTTAGCGCGTGCCAAGCCTGATGGGTACACGGTGGCACTGGCCACTACCAGTCCTTTCACTGTGGCGCCTTATTTTCAACCTCAAACGTACGACCCCAGCAAAGACTTCACTTATTTATTTCAAACATTGGTGAGTGCGCAACCGCTCTTTGTGAAGTCAGATTCTGCCTTTAAGACGATCCAAGAGCTGATAGCTTGGGCAAAAGCCAATCCCAACAAGTTGTTTTGGTCAACGGCGGCGACCAACGGTGGCACGCATATTTCTACGCAGGCAGCATTTCAGGCTGCCGGGATACAAGCGACATATGTGCCTTATAAAGGAGGCGCCGACGCGATGAATGGTCTGTTTGGCGGTCAAATTCAAGCGTTGGTCGCAGCTGAATTTCCACCTCATGCAGCGGCGGGTACGATTCGACTGCTCGCTGAAAGTGGGCCCGACAAAATCCCCGAATATCCTCAGGTTCCAACGTATCAAGAGTTGAAGTTTCCGGTGTCAGTGCCAATTTTTTATGGCATTGCGGGCCCAGCGGGCATGCCTCCAGAGGTGATAAAAGAATGGGAGGCTGCCGCTGCAGACATGGTGCGAACCCCCGGCTTTCTTGACTTAGTGAATAAGCTCAAGGGGACGCCTGCATATCTTGGCCATAAGGCTTTTACCGAGTCCGTCACCAGCGTCTATCGGCAGATGGGTAAGCTGATTCCAGAGCTGAATCTAAAAAAGGACTGAGGCAATGTGGCAACCCAAAATTATTTTACAAAATGACAAGTTGCTGCCCTACGAGCAAGCAAGCGTACATCCGATGACGCTTGGGTTGACCTACGCCACGGCGGTATTTGAGGGGCTTCGTGCGTACCGCAATCCAAAAACAGGTGAGTTTAAGATTTTTAGATTCGCGGAACACTTTAAGCGCTTATTACTTGGCATGAAGGTCATGCGGTTTGAGCACACCTTGACACAAGAGGGCATGCGCGAGGCGTTGTCTGGCTTAATTCGTGCCAACGAGCCCGACGATGATGTTTATATTCGCTTGCTGGTGTATATCGAAGCGCTTGGTTTGATGGCGCAGACGGGGCCCGTGGGCTATACGGCGGCTGCCTCACCGCGTGAGCGACCAAAGTTTGCAGATACTGGCATGAGCTTAGGCGTGAGCTCCTGGAGCCGTCTGGCAGACAACGCGAGCCCGCCCCGTATCAAAGCGACTGCAAATTATCACAACGCCCGCTTAACGCAACTGCAAGCAAAGTCTGATGGCTATGATGGCGCATTGATGCTGACACCTTCGGGCAAGGTCTCTGAGGCACCGATTGCTTGTTTTTTTATGGTCAGAGACGGCAAGCTGATTACGCCTAATATTGGTAGCAATATCTTAGAAAGCGTCACGCGCGATACGATCATCACCTTGTATGAAGAGGCCACAGGTCAGGCGGTGGTACAGCGCGAAGTCGATCGCAGCGAATTATATTTTGCAGATGAGGCTTTTTTATGTGGCACCGGACAAGAGATTATTCCAGTGATAAAAATTGATCGCTTGCCGGTTGGTGACGGTGCGATTGGCCCCATCACTAAAAAGATGCAAAAGATTTATTTCGATGCGGTCCGCGAATTAACGCCCGATACACACGGCTGGCTCACACCGGTTTAATGTATTTGTTGATAAAGAACGGGCACGTTTAGGTATGGTGGTACGCGAAGCGCGTATGTCAGAAAACTGAGCTTTCGTTGTAAACTCCGCGGCCTTGCTGCGCTTTTTAAGGTTAGTTGAATGAAGCGTTTCTCTAACCGTCTGAGGGCGGTCGATGCCCCCGTGATGCCCGCGATTGCAGCTTTGGTACGAGACAATCCGGGCACGATCTCGTTAGGGCAGGGGGTGGTGAATTATGGGCCACCTGCCCAGGCGATTGCTGCGTTGCCCGGGTTGATGGGTGAGGTGGGGCTCAATAAGTATCAGGCAATCATTGGTTACCCCGCTTTAATCGCAGCGTTTACCCAAAAGCTGGCCGACGAAAACAATATCCAGTGTGGCTCAGAGTCAGTCGTCATGGTCACGGCGGGCAGCAACATGGCTTTTTTAAATTGCCTTCTTGCTGTGGGCGACCCAGGCGACGAATTTATTTTGCCCACGCCGTATTACTTCAATCAAGAGATGGCGATTCGGATGGTTGGCTGCGTTCCTGTGCCAGTACCGGTCAATGATGATTGGAGCTTGAACGTTGAGGCACTTGCTGCAGCGATCACGCCGCGTACGCGTGCAATCGTGACGGTATCTCCAAATAATCCGACAGGAGCGGTGTACTCAAAAGAATCGTTAACAGCCGTTAACGCCCTGTGTGCCGCAAAAAATATTTATCACTTTAGTGATGAAGCCTACGAATATTTTACGTTTGAGGACGTCGAACATTTTTCACCTGGGTCGCTACCGGGCGCGCACCGGTACACGATTTCGTTTTATTCGATGTCCAAAAATTACGGTATGGCAAGCTGGCGAATTGGCTATGTTGTGTTTCCGTCCGACCTGCTTGGTGCGATGAATAAAGTGCAAGATACGAATTTAATTTGCGCACCTGTGGTCTCGCAATTATTGGCGCTTGAGACACTGAAATATGGCCGCGTGTGGGTCCAGCCTAAAGTCGAGGCGCTCGCGGTAGTGCGCAAAAACGTTTACGAACGGCTAGAAGCCTTGGGTGAACTTGTACAGTTTCCAAAAACGCAAGGTGCGTTTTATGTCTTACTTAAATTGCCTGGCTTGGCCGCCGGCACAGAACGTCTTGCGTTTAATCGGGCCATGGCGCAAAAACATAAAGTGGTGTCCGTGCCTGGTTTTACCTTCGGGTTGCTCGACACGCAGCAGGCGAACTATCAACGCTTGTCTTATGGGGCGCTAGAATCCGCCACGGTCGACCAAGGAGTGGCGCGCTACGTCACGGCGGTCAAAGACTGGTACAAACAGACCAGCGTTTAACTTGCTTAAAACGTTGAGGGTAAATTTTTTCTATGACCGATACACAATTATCTCTTGAGACCATCATGTTTTGGCTGGCAATCATTGCCACCATGGCGTTTGCAATCACAGCGGTGTTGGCAATCGCTGATCGGGGTGTGGATATTTTTGGGGTGATGGTACTGGGTGTGATCACCGCGGTTGGTGGGGGCACCGTACGCGATCTCTTGCTGGGCGTGCAGCCCTTTTGGGTTGAGGATTTGGTGTTTGTTGGGGTTGCCATGCTCTCAAGCTTGCTGGCCTTCGTCGGGCGTTCGTTCTTTACTCAGCCACAGGTTTTTACGTTAATGCTTTATCTGGATGGCCTAGGTGCCGCACTATTTGGCATACAGGGCGCGATGAAAACGTATGAAATGGCTTTTGGCTGGCCGTTGGCGCCAGTCATTTTGGGGGTGATCACCGCAATTGGCGGAGGCATCATGCGCGACGTAATCGCGGGCAGAAAAAATTTGCTCATGTCGACTGAGTTGTATGCGATTCCTGTGGCGCTTGGTTGTTTGCTCTTGATGGCAAGCCTACATTTTTATCCTTATGACGCAATAGAGATCTTGCTCGGCTGCACAGCAGTGACATTTTTAATGCGAGCGGCCGCGATTCACTGGGGCTTAACAGTACCGGCTTTTTTAGTGACGCACTCAAAATCTCAATAACCGGGCTGCAAGGGTCGCGCTTGCTCCAGCACCTCGGAGCACCGAGCTTAAGACTATTGGGGCGTAAAGCCACTATCTCGAATCAACTGGCGCCAGCTTTGAGAATAGGCTCGTTCGCGTGCGGCGAGCGCAGGCGCAGACATAAAATCAATGGTTAAACCCAGGGCCTCGAGACGCTGACGCACTTGCGGCGTAAAGAGTGCTTTTTGTAGCGCTGTGCCATAGCGTTCGATGATTGCCTGCGGCGTGCCCGAGGGGGCAAAAATACCGTAATAAGGCAAGTCCTCAAAACCCTTGAGGCCGAGTTCGGCAAAGGTGGGGACGTCGGGCAATAAGACTTGTCGCTGGTTGCCTAAAACGGCCAGCATACGGATCTTACCGGCCTTAAGATGTTCGATAAAGTCAGGCACCGAGGCCACGCCTGCCGGAATTTGGTTACCTAGCATGTCAATCAACATTGGCGCGCTGCCGCGGTAGGGCACGGGTTGCAGCTCAAGCTTGGACTCTGCGGCAAGCACCTTGACTAAAAATTCTGGTACTGAAGCGGGGGCTGGAACTCCGATCGATAATTGTTCGCGTGGCTGAGTGTGTAACCACGCAAAATATTGTGCGTAAGTCGCGGCAGGCGTGGCAGGCGAAACAGCCAAACCATTGGCAAACGAGGCAAAGCCAGCGACGGGAGTGAAATCCTGCTCAGGCGTGAACCCCGGGTTTTTTAGCACTAAGGGCAAAATTGAAATAGTGTGATCGTGCGACAAAAATAAAACTGAACCATCTTTTGGGGCAGCTTTTAAAGCCTGCGCAGCGATCTGACCGCCCGCGCCGGCTTTATTCTCGACGATCACGCTCACGCCCAAAGCGGGGCTTAGCTGCTCGGCCAAGACTCGGGCGATGGCGTCAGTGCCCCCGCCCGCCGGAAACCCCACCATCAAACGAATGACAGAGGGCTGGGCCTGCGCCATCAAATGGCAAAGCACCAAAGCAATGCCAGTTAGAAGTCGATGCATGCGTGTCCTGGGCTGTGCTTCGGTTGCTTGCGATTAACAGTCTTGTGTGGCGAGCTTTTTAAACTTACTCGACGCCGTGAAGTTCAACTTCAAAAACCAGTGTGGCGTTAGGTGGAATCACGCCGCCAGCACCCCGCGCACCATAGCCCATTTCAGACGGGATAATCAGCGTGCGTTTGCCGCCGACCTTCATACCGGCAACGCCTTCATCCCAGCCTTTGATCACATGGCCAGCCGCGAGCGGAAAGTCAAACAATTGGCCGCGGTCAAGCGAACTATCAAATTTTGTGCCTTTGTGATCTGCAGCGGCAGCGTCGAACAGCCAGCCGGTGTAATGGACCGAAACCTGCTTGCCGGGGACGGCCTCGGCGCCGGTGCCAAGGGTTGTATCAATTTTTTGCAATGTGGTCATGAAGAACTGCCTTATTCAGATCGTGTGCCGGGCGGCCCACCGCTCAGGCAGAAGTATATGACGCTTCGTGACGTTCGAGTTTGAACGAGGCAATTGGCACAGCTTTGCCGTATAAGTGACCTTGGTAGCGCTCACAGCCGTACTTTATTTTTTAGTGCATTGCGCGCGAGTTGGATACCCATTTGACGCAATGGGCAGAAGCACAGCGCAAGGACTCAGATAAGCCTGATTTGGGCGAATTGCAGCTTGTGGTTATGATCGAGACTCAAAATGTAAAAAACAGGAGACTGCACTATGATTTATGAACTTCGTGTCTATCACGCAGCACCCGGTAAGTTGCCCGCCCTGATCGAGCGCTTTGCCAATCACACTGTGCCAATCTGGAAAACGCATGATTTTAGACCTGTTGGTTTCTGGACAGTCGATATCGGCGAGAACACCAACGATTTTTATTACATGCTTGAGTGGGAGGATATGGCTCACCGTGATCGCGCTTCGGCGACGTTTATGGCAGATCCGAAGTGGCTAGCCGCACGTGCCGCCTCAGAAAAGGATGGTGCCTTACTTGCGGGTGTTTCACGTACGATTTTGAAACCGACCGAATTTTCGAAGCTTAAGTAATGTCTAGCATTGCCATCGGAGTTTTTTGTTCATGACGCTCATTGAATCACTGACGGCGCGTGCGGTGTTCGCACCGATTAAGCGTCCTTTGCAAACCTCGACCGGAGCCGTCAGTAAAGCCCCGATGGTCTTAATCGATCTCACGGCTTCTGACGGAGTCGTGGGACGAAGCTATTTATTTTGTGTCACGCCGCTTGCACTCAAGGCGCAAGTGGCGTTGCTTGAGGACATGGCGAGTGTGCTGGTCGGTCAGCCCTTGGTGCCTTTCGAGCTCGAGCGCTTACTCAATCAACGCTTTACGTTGCTCGGGGCGGTTGGCCTGGTCGGTATGGCGATTGCTGGCGTGGATATGGCCGTCTGGGATGCCCTGGCGCGCCAGGCTGGGCAACCACTGGCCTGTTTGCTGGGCGGCCAGCTCAAGGCGATCACAGCCTACAACAGCTGCGGCTTGGGCTTGACCGGGCAACGGGCAGACTTGGCGGCGCTGGCGCGCGAATCAACCGAACTATTAGTGGGTGGTTTTTCAGGGATGAAGTTGCGACTCGGCTATGCCGAACTTGCCGAGGATGTCGCGGCGGTCAAAGCTGTGCAAGGTGCTTTGCCGGCGGGGGTTCGACTCATGACGGATTACAACCAAGGCTTGGACCCGACCGAGGCGATTCGTCGAGGTCGTGCGCTGGATGATTTGGGTTTAACTTGGATCGAAGAGCCAGTGCGTGCCGACGATCATGCGGGTTGTGCGCGCGTGGCCGCAGCTCTAACAACGCCTGTGCAGCTGGGTGAAAACTATTGGGGGTCGCGCGACATGGCGCGTGCCGTTGCTGCGCAAGCAAGCGATTTTGTCATGCCGGATCTTGAGCGGATTGGTGGGGTTTCGGGTTGGCTGCGTGCGGCGGCAATCGCCGATGCGGCAGCGTTACCGATGTCGACCCATTTGTTTCCAGAGGTCAGCGCGCATTTAATGTGTGTGACGCCGACAGCACACTGGCTTGAATACGTGGATTGGGCGAATCCAATCCTGAAGACACCGCTTGAGATTGTTGCTGGGCAAGTGGTGCTGCGCAACGAGCCGGGTTCTGGAATAGAGTGGGACGAAGCGCAGGTTAAAAAATACGCGTACTAAGCGAAATACGCGTACGAAGCGGACGAAGCGTCCAGCTACGCCTAATCGACTTTGATTCCGGTCTTTTTAATTACGTCGCCATAGCGCTTGCGATCTAAGTTAATGCGGGCCGTGAATTGCTCTGTCGTCATGAGCAGGGGCGTGGCACCCTGTTTGATTAAGACCTCACGGGTATCTTCCTGAGCTAAAACGGCTCTGAGGTCTGTGGCAATTTTTTCAATGATTGTCAGGGCTGTGCCGGCGGGTGCCAGCATTCCAATCCACGAGCCTGTGTCAAAGCCTGGAACACCGCTCTGGTCCACAGTGGGTAACTCAGGCAGCGCAAGTGAGCGGGTAGCGCTACTGACCGCTAAGCCACGTAGTTTGCCCGAGCGCACGGCGCCACTGCCTTCGAGTACTGTTGCAAAGAGCATATTGACATGGCCCGCCATCAAGTCTGCAACCGCCGGGCCACCCCCCTTGTAAGGAACGTGCAGCAAATCAATCCCTGCCGAGCTTTTTAGAATCTCGGCAGCAAGGTGGGGTGCGCCACCGGCACCCGAACTGGCGTAAGTGATTTTGCCAGGCTCGGCTTTGGCCGCAGCAACCAACTCTTGCACAGACTTGTAGGGTAACGAGGGCGTGACTAATAACACCAGCGGCAATTCAGCAATCATTGTGATTGGCGCAAACGCAGTATCTGGGTTGTAGGGCATTTTGGCGTAAAGGGCCGGGTTAACCGATTGTGTCCCGACGTTACCCACTAACAGGGTGTAGCCGTCGGGCTTTGCTTTGGCGACCGCATCGGCGCCTAACTGGCCAGCCGCGCCACCACGGTTTTCGACGACAACGGATTGCCCCCATTTGAGCGAGAGTTTTTGCGCAACTAAACGCGCTCCGATATCCGTGCCTCCGCCAGGCGGAAACGGCACAATCACGGTGACCGTACGACTCGGATAGGCTTGTGGCTCAGTGCCTTGCGCGTTGGCGCTCGCCGCGCCGAACGTCAGTGCGGTGAGTCCGGCGAGCCCAGCGAGTTTGGCAAGCGTGCGCGACTTTGCAAAAGCGGTCAGTGTCATGGTGCAGTCCTTTAGTTGAATCTGCTTTACCTGTCTCAGGCTGAACGCACTTTTTCAGGGAAAGGCAGCGGCTTGCCAACCGGTACAGGTTCTTCGCCCAAGCTGAGCAGCATTGCGATCGTGACATAGGTGCCACTGACGGCAATGACGTCAACGAGTTGTTGTTCGCCTAAAACAGCTTTGGCGCTATTAAACAGTTCGTCGCTGATCTCATGATTCTTGGTCAAGGTTGTACAAACGTCGTAAACGGCAGCTTCGTCTGGTTGCATGTTAGTTGGCCGAATTCCTGCCTTGATATCGTCGGCAACGTGTGCGGGCAAGCCTTCGCGCAGTGCGATCGGGTAATGCGCGTGCCACTCGACCTGCGAGGTCCAGATACGGGCTTGAATCAAAATCGCCAACTCGCTTAAACGCATCGGAATTGAAGAGTTCCAGCGCAAATAGTCGAGCATTTTTTTCATGCGATCGGCGAATACAGGGCTGCGTAGCATGACGTTGTAAGGGCCGGCTAAACCGACGCTCGAAATTTTTAAGATGTCACCGGCCAGGTCGCGCGCTTCGGGCGCAACGGTGTCAAGAGTCAGTTGAGTAAAGCGTTTTGAAGTAAAGGTTGCCATAAAGTCTCCGTGTAGGTGCTCCAATAATAGGCGAAAAATATCGCTTGCGTTTGGTTGTACCTCTAGCGAAGGTTTGTTTTGGTGCGCTGCAAAAGAACTTTGTACTGGGCCGAGTCGCTCGCCTATAGCGCGTTGGACAAGTGGGGGTTGGCGACTACGCTGGCGCTGCGTTAAATAATTTTGGCGCGCTAGTACCTTGTTCGCCATAAAAACGCGTCGCCATGACTTGGCAGCGCCTGATGTAGCGGTGTTCGTCGGGGTCATAGTCGGCGACGGCGTTGTGCATGGTACCGATGTTGTCCCAGATTAAAAGAGAGTCTTTCTTCCATTGATAGGAATAAAGATATTTGTCTTGTAATTGCAACGCAAAAAGATAGTCCAAAATCTCGTCACTTTCGCGTGGTTCAAGTTCGTTGATTTTCATGGCGTAGCCGGGGTTGGCGTACAACACTTTTTGTCGCGTGATCGGATGCGTTAAAAATACCGGATGAATCGCTGGCGGACGTTGTTTTTTTTCTTGTTCGCTTAGGGCGGGTCGGGTGCTGCCCGCACGACTGCGCATTAAATCCCAAAACTTATTGAAATCGTGCGTGATCGTTTTATTCGCGAGTCGTGCTTGCAGGTCTTTAGGGATGTCTTGATAAACCGCGTGGGTATTACGAAACTGCGTGTCACCCAGAGGCTTGCCTGCGCGTTGCGGAATCACCGTGCCATGCAAAACATTGGCAAAGGCGATCGTCTTTGAATAAGACATATCGGTATGCCACGACTGCCCGGCATCTTTCAGGCCAAGCGGTTTGCCGTCTTGCACCATGTTTGACAGAATCATCACTTCGGCAAAGCCCTCAGCCTGCGCGCGACCACCCGGACTGACATAGAGTTCGCCAAAGCGCTCACTAAAGGATTTGAGTTGCGCGGTGGTAAGCGTTTGGTTTGGAAACTCTAAGACACCATAGGTGCCTAGCGCAAGGATTAGCTTATCGACTTGAGGCTCTGTGAGTGCAACGCTCAGGTCTAGGCCTTGGATTTGTGCGCCGAGTATTTGTTGGGTAGGGATAATGTTCATCAGGGTCGGCTAAAACGGGCGTTTGCGATGCCAGTCAGTATCGCGTTGAAAAGCATCCGCTACTTTGAGCAGGGTGGACTCTTGAAAATGTCGTCCCACTAACTGAAAAGCAAGCGGTAGGTGCTGGCTCGAGAATCCCGCCGGTACGCTCATTGAAGGAAACCCTAGATAATTAATCGCTCTGCCGGCGTAAGTCAGGCCACTGATCGTCTGCAGCACCTCGTCAAGCGTACCGGCTGTGGTTGCCGCAATCGATGGCGTTTGCACCATTAAAACCGGGATATGCACGACGTCGCAGTTTGCAAAACAGGTGTTCAAATAGTCTTGAATCAAGGTTTGCCGGGCATCAAGCGCCTCTCGATACGTGATGCCACTGTGTGTGAAGCCTGCCGCAGTGCGAGCAATGACCTGTGAGCCATAGTCGGCTCGGCGCGTTTCGATCCAGCGACGATGCACAGTCGCAGCTTCAACGGTCAAGACGATCGCCGTCATTTCATGGATTTTAGCCATGTCAGGTACCTGCACGTCGACTAATAAGGCCCCACGGCCTTGCAGCACAGCTAAGCTGGCTTGCAAGGCGGCAGCAACTTCTGGATCAAGATTTTCTCGGTAATAGGCGCTCGGGACGCCGATCCGTAAACCCTTGAGGTCGCCATCCAGGCCCGCCTCATAGTCCTCGTGGGCGCGCAGTGTGCACCAGGGGTCGTTTGGGTTGGGTCGGCTGATATGGGTTAACAGACGGGCGCAATCACGCGCACTTTGCGCGAGCGGCCCGACGCAATCGAGCGTATGCGAGAGCGGAAACACGCCGGCAAAACTGACACGTCCGGCAGTCGGCTTGATGCCGGTGACGCCGCACATCGCGGCGGGATGTCGGATCGAACCCCCCGTATCGCTTCCGAGCGAGCCAAAAATCAAACGTGCGGCGACTGCGATTCCTGAACCGCTTGAAGAGCCACCGCAAGCATAAGCTGGGTTCCAGGGATTTAAGCCGTGTCCATAGTGCGCATTAAAACCAGTCGGGCTCATGGCAAATTCTGCCATATGCAGCGCGCCTAAGTTGACCTGCCCGCCAGCTTCAAGTTCATCGATTACCCAGGCATTTTTTTTTGCAATATTCCCGCGCAAAACTTTTGAGCCAACGTGCATTTCGCGGCCCGCGACTTCAACCAGATCTTTGTGCCCGAGTGGTACCCCGTGCAGAGGCGCAAGCGTCTCGCCTCGTGCCTGACGCGCGTCTAACTCGCGCGCACGTGACAGCGCTTGCTCTTGATCGAGGCGAAACACCGCGTTGTATTGACGTCCGAGCGAGTCGAGCCGGCCAAGTGACCAGGTTGTGATGTCTTGCGCACTAAATTGTTTAGCCGCGATGCCTTGCGCGACCCCGACTAAATCAAAATCTTCAAAATTGCTCATGCTTGCCGCCTAAATGAAAAAAATCAAAAAAGTCCTTTCTCGTTATAACTGTATAACGTATATCTGAATGAAAATACAGTTGTTATGAATCAGGCGATTGGGTCGTACGATTCTCGTGAGGCTACCAGGAGATCGTTTTGATCGCTTTGTGGGCTGCATGTCCTATGCCTAAACTTTGATCGCGGGTACGGCGTAAGCCTCTATGACCCAAATTCAAGAGGCAGCGTGGGTTGAAGTTCGCGCGCAAGGTATTCAGCCGCTTGCACGGGTCGTAGGCTACCCGCTCGCACGCCAAGCAGTCGAATTTTCTGCTCAAGTGGAACGCGCTTCAAGCATTCGGTTGCCACCAGTCGTATTTGCGCGCCGTCGGTAATATCGTCAGGCAACGTCAGGTCACGCGTGACCACCTGAAAATCTGCATACTTAAGCTTGATCCCGATGGTGCGGCTCGCGTAGCCCTTACGTTGCAGATCTTCTGCCAGACGCATACATAAGTTGGTAAAAATTTCAGACAACCTCGCGCGATCGTGTTTGGCATGTAAGTCGCGCTCAAAGGTCGTTTCACGGCTAATTGACTTGGGTTCTGACCAAGTCACGACCGCTCGGTCGTCGATGCCTTGCGCAACTTGAGCCATCCAGGCGCCGGTGCTTTTGCCAAAATGCACCATGAGCAGTTCGGCCGGGGTGCTCGCAAGCTCGCCAATCGTATGAATATTCAGCGAGGCGAGTTTTTCATTCGCTTTGGGACCAATCCCGTTAATTTTTTTTGCAGCGAGCGGCCAGATTCGCGTGGTGAGTTCGTTTGGCTTCAGAATCGTGATGCCGTTGGGCTTGTCGAGTTCTGAGCAGATTTTTGATAAAAGCTTGTTCGGCGTAATACCGATCGAACAAGTTAAACCGGTCGCCTCCCAAACTGCCTGCTTAAGCCGCTGGGCAAGCGTCAGGGTGTCGCCTTCGAGCTGCGTCAGGTCAACATAGATTTCATCAATGCCGCGGTCTTCGACGTGTGGCGCGACACTGGCAACAGCCGCTTTAAACAGGCGCGAGAAGTGACGATAGGCTTCAAAGTTTGCCGGCAATAAAATTGCCTCGGGCGCGAGTGCTGCAGATTTCATCAGGCCCATACCCGAAAACACCCCGAGCGCCCGTGCTTCGTAGGTTGAAGTGGTAATGACACCCCGACCCGCATAATCGCGCAGCCGCGCGAACTGCCTGTCACCCTGAGCGTTAGTCACCGGCGCCTGCGCACTGCGCCCGCCCACTACCACTGCCTGACCGCGTAACTCTGGATAGGTCAGTAGCTCGACAGAGGCGAAAAACGCATCCATATCTAAGTGAGCAATTCTACGTTCGACGGCCATGGAGCAGAGTGTATTTGAAACTCAGCCTAAAAGCATGGCTTTCACCTGTTTACCGTTGGCACACGACTGAGCTAATCAAAACCGCAGCTAGTCAAAACCGCAACTAGTCAAAACCATAGAGCTCACTGGGGTTGCTCACTAAGATCTGTTCAAGCACTGAGCGCTCGGTTGTCCAGCGCGACAGCATATCGAGCATATTTGCGTCGTTGGGCTTGCGCGTTTCGGTGGGGTGAGGCCAGTCGCTGCCCCAGACAAGGCGCTGCGGGGCGACGGTGACCCAGTGGCGCGCCACGGCGTAGATATCTAAAAAATCACCCGCCTCGCCCACCTGGCTGTCTAAATAGGCGCCAGACAGCTTGAGCCAGGTACGACCTTGCGCCAACAAGTGCTCGACGATTTTGACCGCAGGGTGACTCAGGCCAAGGGGTTGAGGCAGGCGGGCCATATGATCAAACACAATTTGAGTCGGTAGACGTTTGAGCATCGCCTCGTGCTCGACGATTTGATCGGCGGTCCAGTGCAGTTGCAAATGCCAGCCCAGGGCGGCCAAGCGTGCGGCCAGCGGCTCGACCATCTTAAAGCTGACCGCCGCGTGGTCGGGTGTATACAGAGAGAAGCGAACGCCACGGATCCCACCTGCATCGAGCTTTTGCAAGGTGGCCTCACTGACATCGTCGCGTAACACCGCAACGCCTCGCGTGCGATCAAGGCCGAGTTGCTTGATGGCGTCAAGCGTGACGTCGTTTTCAGTGCCGTAGCTGCGTGGCGTCACAATGACAGCGCGTTCTGTGCCCAGCCTTCGTTGCAACTGTCGGTATTCGCTGATCGTCGCGAGGCCAGGAAGTACTGCCGCCTGTACGACTTGCGAAAAGCGCTCGTCATAAATATGCAAATGGCAATCGCAAGCCTTTGATGGTATCGCTAAGTTTGGGATGTTGGCCCCGGCAGAGTTTGGGACAGGCTGTGTCATCGGTTTGCTTCGCTACTTTTTTTTCGTCTGGCGCAGGCGGCTGGCCTCGCTGCGGATCTGAGCAGTATGCTGCCCGAGTGTAGGAGCAGCAAAGGGCTCAGGTCCTGGGGTGCGACTGAATTTGACCGAGCGCTTCAGACCACGATAGTTGCCCACCACGGGATGTTCAAAGTTTGTAATCAGATCCTGACTAACGACTTGCGGGTGCTCAAACATGTCTTCGATCGACAGAGCGCTTGCGCACGGAACGTCTTCACCAAAAATAGCTTCCCACTCAAGCGCCGTATGTTGAAGCAGCGCTTCACGTACTTTTGGTACGATTTCTTCTTGATGCTGCGCACGCTTGCGAACAGTGTCGTAACGCTCGTTATCCGCTAACTCTTTCAGACCAAGTTTGTGACACAACGCCGTCCAAAAATGCGGTACGTTCGCAGAAATATACAAATAGCCTTCGCGGGTAGGATGAATGCCTGTGACCCCAAGTGAGCGCATGTCGCGACCGACCTCGCGTCCTTCGCCTTCGCCCCAGACTAAGCGCGCCGATTGCAACGTCAGCGCAGCGGCTAATAACGAGACGCTGACAAACTGACCCTGGCCCGAGCGCTCGCGTTCAAATAAGGCAGAAGAGACGGCCCCAGCGACCAGCGCAGAGGTGTAGTAGTCAACAATCGAGCCGTACAAGATCTCGGGAGGTCCGCCTGGCTTGCCCTGTAAGACGGTCATCCCCGTCATGGTTTGCAAGACCTGATCAAAGCCGGCCTTGTCTTTGTAGGGGCCTGACTCGCCATAGCCACTGACAGTGCAATAGATGAGGCGCGGGTTTAAGAGCTTGAGCGTCTCGTAGCCAATCCCAATGCGTGGCGCCACACTGGGTCTAAAGTTATGCACGAGCACATCAGCGGTTTCAATTAAGGTCAGTAAGGTTGCAAGATCTTCAGGGTTTTTAATATCAAGCACAGCGGCAAGCTTGCTGCGATTCACTCCTAAAAACGCTCGGCTTTCTGAGGCTAACGAAGAGGGGTAGCGGCGCAAGTTGTCGCCCCCGGGCGGCTCGATTTTTAGAATTTCTGCCCCTTGATCGGCCAGCAGCGCACAGCCGTAAGGCCCAGCAATATAAGCAGACAGGTCGATCACGCGGATCCCTGATAGCGGACCTTGGCTCCCCGTTCGTTCGGGCAGGCTTGAAGCTTGGTGAGCAGTGTGGGTGGTTTTCATGTGATGGTTTTTATATGGCGGTTTTTATGAGTTTTGCTTGACTGTCATTTGCATAGTAGCTTCGATTTGCGGAGTTTAAGTTTTTTAGGGTGGCCCGACTTTCAGGGCGGATCGCTTGCTTGAGTAGTGCAGGCTCGGGTGCTACAGTCGAGATTCAAAAAAAGGGGCAGAGGTAGGTATGTTTAGCTTAATCAGTAAAAAGTTTGGCGTCGTTTTAATGTCTTGGACCTGCGCCGCGGGCGCCTTGGCTCAGCCTGAAACGGCCGAGCGTTACCCCACCAAACCCATTCGTCTGATTGTGGGTTTTGCGCCAGGCGGCGGTACCGATTCGGCCGCGCGCACGATCTCCGTTAAGTTGTCTGCGCTGTTAGGCCAAACGGTCGTGGTCGAAAACCGTGCCGGCGCCGGCGGCAACATTGCTTGCGAGGCAGTCGCTAAGGCTGCGCCCGATGGCTACACGCTTGGCCTGGCCAATGTTGGGTCGATGGCGGTCAACCCACACATGCCAGGCGGCACAAGCTATCAGCCTCTCAAAGATTTTGAGATGATTTCGGGGGGAGTCACTTTTGGTAACGTCTTGGTCGTGCGAGCAGATTCACCGATCCAGACGCTGGCCGATTTTATCGCCGCTGCCAAAAATAAAGACAAGCCCTTGTTTTATGGCTCGGCGGGTTTAGGCAGCGCTGGGCATCTGGCAGGTGAATTGTTGCAAATGCGTGCTGGTACCTCAGCCGAGCATATTAATTACAAAGGCGGCGGGCCAGTGATGATAGACTTGCTAGCGGGCAATATTCAAGCCGTCTTCGCCAGCGCACCGACCGCTGTGCCGCAAATCAAAGGGGGCAAGTTAAGGGGGTTGGCGGTGACTGGCGCCAAGCGCGAGCCTTCATTGCCTGAGGTTCCCACCATGGCCGAGCAGGGCTTTGAAAAATATCAGGCCACCAACTGGTACGGCTTTATTGCGCCAGCTCGTACGCCTGTCGGTATCATCGCAAAGCTGAATGAGGCGATTGTTGCGTCGTTACAAGACGCTGCGACCCTTGAGCGGCTGACGGGCTCAGCGATGACGGCTGACCCCACTACCCCTGCGCAAATGCGCGAGTTCGTGACACAAGAGTACGAAACCTGGGGAAAGGTTGTTCGCACGCTTAAGTTCTGATTTAAAAAAAACAGAGTTGGCACTTTACGCAGGTGCCGCCTCTGTTTGAACGCGCTAGGCTTTGAACTCAAGCTTGGTTTAAGCCGCCTTTTCTTTGTGTCGTTTTGAAATGATCTTGCCCGCAAGCAGAACCACAGCCGTGCACAGAATTGGGGCGATATACATATGATGCATGTACGGTGCGTTGGCCTCGATCCAGCCGCTAATCGCTGGGTCAGTGACTGCCATTTCGCCTGCAACCCAACCGAGCAAACCGCCACCGATCGTGATGATGATCGGGAAACGCTCCATCACTTTGAGCAAGAGTGACGCACCAAAAATGACTAACGGGATGCTAACGGCCAAACCAATAATCAATAGAAGCATACTGCCTTTTGCGGCAGCCGCCACGCCCAAGACGTTGTCTAAACTCATGACTAGGTCGGCGAGCAAAATCGTTTTGATGGCTGCCCCTAAGGTGCTGCTTGCAGCAACATTCTCTTCACCTTCGTCTTCGCTAAGCAATTGAATACCAATCCAGACTAATAGCACCGCTCCAATCAACTTTAGGTAGGGGAGGGTTAGCAGTTGAACGGCAAATATTGTCAGCACAATCCGCATCGCAATTGCTGCGCCTGAACCCCACATAATTGCGAGCTTTTGTTGCTGAGGGGGCAAAGACCTCGCCGCCAAAGCGATTACGACGGCGTTATCGCCTGACAGTACGATATTGACTAAAAGAATTTGCCCGAGCGGGATCCAGAATTCGTTTAACGTGAGAGCGAAGTCCATAGTTTTTTTATGATGTGGATTATGTGAATGAAAGGAGGCTAGAAGACTAACCAACCGTATACTGACCAAACGCGAAGTTTACACCGGGCTAAAGCTTTGACACAAAATTTTTTCACCCAATATTTTTAAGCGACCGACCAAGCGCAGAGCCCATGAAGACAAGCTTCAAAACGCACAAGCAGGCGCAAGCGCAGGCACAGAGCGAGCGGTTCGGTCCTTTTTGCGCGTGGGCAAAGTAATATTTAGGCTAAAAATGAGTCAAAAAATCAATCTAAAAATTGCGTAAAGCCTGCGAGTGGCTCTCGCTCACTTATTAGCGTATTCTCAATTTTGCTCAGGTCGGCAACCCCAAGTGCGAGCCCGCACATCACGATTTCTTGTTCGGGTATGCCGGTGACGCGACGAATGACAGGATGAAAACGATTAAAGGCCGCCTGCGCACAGGTGTCTAAGCCGCGACCACGCGCGGCAACCATTAGGCTCTGCAAGAAGCAACCAAAATCGAGCCACGAACCGGTGTTCATTTTTCGCTCGATCGTAAAAATCATGCCAACAGGGGCACCAAAAAAACTGTAGTTTCGGCCGTGCTGGGCGTGCATTCCCGCCTTATCGTCGCGCCCCAAGCCCAGCAGTTTGTACAAATCAAGGCCGACCTTGCGACGACGTTCGAGGTACGGTGAGCTCCAGTCGGTTGGGTAATAGCGATAGTCTTCTGTGAGCGCTTCAAACAGAGCCTTATCTTGATAGGCGGCCAAAATTTCAAACGTTAGGCGCTCTTTCATTGCGCCCATCAGCACATAGGCTTTCCAAGGCTGGGTGTTCGAACCCGAGGGCGCACGCGAGGCCACTTCAAGCATGCTAGCGACGTCTTCGCGTGA
>CAMBZR010000021.1 GCA_945872285.1 Bordetella parapertussis
GGGTTAAGCGCAGCCTTGACAGCTTGGGTGTGCACGCAAACGAGGATACACCCCAAGCGCGTTATTCGAAAAAATCTGCTGTTTCTGCTTCAGGTCGGCGCAAGGCGAAGCATCGATGTAGCGCTTGGTATCATCAAAATAAAAATTGGTCAGCGGATCAATACCCTGTACGGCACCAACCGTTTCAGAGGCAAACAAAATATTTTTTGCAGGGATCACTTTTAACAATAGGTCAATGCCGGGCTGGTGGTACACGCAGGTATCAAAGAACACATTGTTCAATACTTTTTGCTCAAGGGGTGGCAAGCCCATGTCTTGCGCACGTCCGCGGTAGCGGCCCCAATGATAGGGCACAGCGCCACCGCCATGCGGAATAATAAACTTAAGGGTCGGAAAATCTTTAAAAATATCCGAGGTCATGAACTGCACGAACGCCGTGGTGTCGCCATTGATGTAGTGTGTTGCCACAGCGTCAAAGTGCGGGTTACACGAGCCGCTGACATGAATCATTGCCGGAATATTGAGCGCCACCATCTTTTCGTAAAGCGGGTACCACCATTTTTTATCCCAGAGCGGCGGGTCACTCCAGTGTCCGCCGGTGGGATCGGGGTTAATGTTTGCGCCAATAAACCCATGCTCGTTGATGCAGCGGTCAAGCTCTTCAAAGACGCGTGCTCCTGGTGCGACGCCGGGCGCCTGAGGAAGCTGGCAGACGCCGACAAAATCCGTTGGGTACAGGGTGCAAACCCGATGAATAATCTCGTTGTTGTAGCGCGCCCAGACCACGTTGGTTGCTTCGTTGCCGCGATGGTGATCCATGCCTACTGCGCGTGGTGAAAAAATCGTCAGATCAATGCCACGCTCGCGCATGATGCGAAGTTGATTGTTCTCAATGCCGTCACGAATTTCGGCGTCAGTGACCGCGGGCGGGGGCGTGGTGGGTGCCCGTCCGGTACGGTCAAATTCGGCGATTTGCTCAGTGCGAAACTGTGCGACTTGCGGCGGCGTTGTTGTGAAATGACCGTGAACATCAATAATCATGGTGAGGGGGGTCTTCTAAAGTTAAGTGGCTGGCAGCTATTATGTTGCTTCAAGATTTATTTTTATTTTATCGCGACTTAGCTGCTGAGTGGCGAAAGCCGAGGTTTGAGGTGAGCAGTTTTTTCGTTCGAGGTGTTATTTTTACTGACCGGACCCTAAACCGACAAAATCGCTTGGCGTCACCCCGCTCGGTGGGCTAAAACGATAGCAAAACAACAGAGACCAACGACATGACACAATGGAACGATCCCAATACGCAGGCTTGGATTGAGCAGTACGAGCAACGTGCGGTTCTTCACTCGGTTGACGTGGACGCTCATCAGGTCAGTTGGCGGCAGTTTGGAGACGCCTCGGGCGAACCTCTGCTGTTGATTCATGGCGGCCATGGCAGTTGGATGCATTGGGCGCGTAATATTGATGCGTTGGCGCAAAAATTCTCGGTGTTTGTGGTCGATTTGCCCGGGTATGGCGATTCGAGCGATCCGCATTTTGGCGAGTTTGGAGACATGATCGCCGTCACGGCACAAAGTATCGCGCAGTTGCTGGGTTCCAATACGCCGTTCCAGCTTGCGGGCTTTTCGTTTGGTGGTTTGGTGTCGGCGAACCTGGCCGCGCAAGGGGCGCCGGTTAAAAGTTTAGCCCTGCTCGGGCCCGGCGGTCACGGCGGGCCAAGACGCGAACGCGGCGAGTTAGTGAACTGGAAGCGCGCGGTGACCGACGAAGAGTTACGCGAGGCGATGCGTTTTAATTTATGGGCGCACATGCTGTATGCCGACGAGGCGATTGATGCGTTTGCGCTCGACATCCATACTTATTCGTGCGTACAAACACGGTTTCGTAGCCGCGGGATTTCTGGGCGTGGCTTGCTTGGACCCGCGCTTGATGATTACAACGGTAAAACTTTGATTCTGTGGGGGGCTCACGACATTACGTGCGACCCCGAATATATGATGACAAACATGATTGAGCCTCACGCCAACCGCAAAGGAATCATCCTGCCTGAGATCGGTCACTGGGTGCAGTATGAGGCGGCTGAGCAAACGAATTCGATCATGCTTGAGTGGTTTAGTTGAAACTAATTGCCAACCGGCACCAGGCTTTGCGGGCAGACAATTTGTACGAGGCGACGGTCTTGCAGACGAACCGCGGTGAGTTCGCCACCCCAGACGCAACCGGTATCTAAGCAAATCGCGTTCTCGCGTAACATGAGCTTCAGTGTCGACCAATGGCCAAAGACGACGGTCACGTCTTGCGTGGCACGTTTAGGAATTTCAAACCAGGGCATCAAGCCCTCGCCGCGCTGTTCAGGAGCAGTTTTAAGCGCGAGCAGCATATGCCCGTTGGTCGTGCACAAGCGCATACGAGTGAGGGCGTTGATGACGACGCGCAGACGCTTGCTTCCGGTATGGCCGTCTTTCCAGTGATCGGGGTCGTTGCCATACATTTTCTGTAAGGTTTTTTTCCAGTTCGGGCTGCGCAGGGCTTGCTCGACCTCGTTGGCAAGCGAAAGCGTTTTAGACACATCCCACTTAGGAAGTACGCCAGCGTGTACCAAGAGGTGACCGAACTCGAAGTGGGCCAACGGACGCCAGCGCAACCAGTTGATCAAATCCTCGACATCCGGGGCTTCAAGCACCTCAAGTAAGGTGTCGTTTTTACCTAATTGCCGCACGCCTGCAGCCACCGCCAGCAAATGTAGATCGTGATTACCTAAGACGGCGATGCTACGATCTTCAAGTGCCATTAAGCGTCGCAAGGTCTTTAGCGACTGTGAGCCACGGTTTACGAGATCGCCTGCGAACCAAAAGCGCGCCAGCGGTTCTTGGGCGATTTCTGGGTGCGCTAAAAGTTCGTCAAGTGAAGAGCAACAGCCCTGTATATCGCCAACCATCCAGATGCTGTGCATGCTCATACGGCAGATTTTCGTCCTAGCCAGACACCGAAGGTTTTGCTGATGATGGCGTTACGGTGTTCCATCGCAAAAATTGCAGTCAGCGCCAGTAGTATCGCCATGATATTTGGCAGCAAAGCGGTGACAATCGGCGGCCACTTATAAAGCAAGCCAACATTGAGTGCCAGTTGGTTGATCATAAAGAAGCCAGTGCCAATCAGAATGCCTAAAAAAACTTTTGCGCCTACCCCGCCGCGCCGTGTTTGCATAAACCCAATAGGTGCTGCGATCGTTAGCATCACAACCAAGGTAAACGGGTAAGCCAGTTTACGCCAGACCGCAACCACTTGACGATCAGATTGCAATTGATTGCGTTCAAGGTACTGAATGTAGTCGTGTAAGGCTTTAAGCGTCATGCGTTCGGGCGTCAGGATGCGGGCAACTAAGCGCTCGGCGGTGAGCGTAGTTTGGACCTGGCGTGACGCGATTTTTTCTTTGACTACGACCGGACGTTCAGACACCTTGGCGTCGGCGAGTACGGCTCTTGTTTCAGGCGAGATGCGTGTCTCGGTGACATTTTGCATGAGTAATTGCCCGTCAACAAACCGTCCTGACTCTGCCGTTGACATCAAGGACAGTGCGGTGCCGTCAGGGAACTCATACAGCCGCAGGTCTGCGGCATTACCCGAGGTGAGCAGGCGACCGATATTAATGACGCGTGTGCCGCCTCCTTCGGTTGGTTCTTTAAACCAATAGCCACTTGCCAGTCGTCCGCCCTCGACACGACCGCGCATCAGCAAATTAGCCTCACTACTTTTGATCTCGGCAATCGGGGTGATGAACTCTGAAAGGATCGTAGCACCCAACACGAGGGGGATCGAGATGAGCCACAGCATTTTTAATAAACCCATGCCGCTTACGCCAGACACCCGCAAAATCACGAGTTCGTTGCGTTGCGCCAGGCCAGCAAGCGCCAAGATCGCACCAATCAGCAAGCCAATGGGGAGTAGGTCGTAGAGTCGAGTGGGAATGGAAAGCGCCTGTAAATAAAACAGGGCGGTCAGAGGGAATTTGCTGCTGACACTATCGAGTTCGTCGACTAGTGTAAAAAACATGAATAAGCCAAGCAAGGCAAGCAGTACCACCGAGGTGGACCGATAAATTTCGCGGGCGAGGTAACGACGGGCAGTGCGCATGATGCTAGTGTAATGCCTCGCGCGAGGCATCAAGCTCTGCGCGAATCAAGCGTAATACCGGAGCGGTTTCGGGTCGTACGCCATGCCAAAGATAAAAGCTTTCGGCGGCTTGCTCGACTAGCATCCCCAACCCGTCGTGCGTATGTTGCGCCTGGTCGGCCTGGGCTTGAACCATGAAAGTGGTAGGCTGAGCGGCATACATCAAGTCGTAGGCGCAGCCGCCCGCCGCGTAGAGCCCAGAGGGCACCTCAGGCGCCGCCTCGCTCAGGCTGCTGGCGCTCGCATTCAAAACTAAATCCCAACCCTGGGTGCTGGCGGCCTCGCTCAGACTGCCAGCTGACAGTCGTTTGGTTTGCAACGCGTGGAGGTCTGGCCACTGGCTCACGAGCGCGTGCGCGCGCGCAGGCGTGCGGTTAACAATGTGCAAGTGCGCGCAGCCTGCCTCAAGCAAAGGTCCTAGCACGCCGCGCGCTGCCCCCCCCGCGCCGATCATTAAGATGCGGGCGTCTTTTAAGGGTAAGGCCAATCGTTGCAAGTCTGTGACCAGACCAATACCGTCGGTGTTGCAACCATGCAAGGCGCCACCTTCGAGCCAAAGCGTATTCACAGCCTGCGCCAATTGCGCCCGCACACTTAAGTTCGCCCGCGCAAGCTGCCAGGCTTCGAGTTTGAAGGGTACGGTGACGTTCAACCCTCTGCCGCCCGCTTTAAAAAAAGCAGTGACGGTCGGTTCGAACTGATCTACGGCGGGGGCGATGCGCTCGTAGAGCAAGGCAATTTTTGTTTGCAGCGCGAACTGTTGGTGGATGGCCGGCGACCGGCTGTGTGACACCGGGTTGCCAAGCACCGCGCAGCGCGCGGGGTGGCTGATCGCGCCAAAAACAGCGGTGGGTGTGGACGAGGTTGTGGTCATGGTTGACGCGCCTGTAGGGTTCCGTCGACAAAATGCCAGGTGCGGGTCAGCACGATCTGATCGACTTGTTTAGCCATCTCGCTAGGAAACGGCGCAAAGGGTGAGGCGAGTTGCGCGATGCGCCGCACCGCCTGATTCAGCAGGGCCTTGTCTGACGGCCGGTCAATATTGATATCGGTGAGTACGCCGTCTGAACGAATCGTCAGACTGGCTTGCACTGAGCCGTAGGCCTTGCCGTCTGTGCCGGTTGGATACTGTTGGGTGCCGATTTGCTCGACGCGCTGGCGCCACTGGTTGATATATTCGGCGAAGCGTGCCTGTTGAGCGGACGGCGCATCAAAGAGCTTGCGCGGGCGTTGATTGTATTGTTGTACCTGCTCTGCTAATGCAGTCAGCGAGTTGTTTAGCAGGACTTGCTCTTGATCGCGTTCGTCTTGCCCGGGTTGTTGAGCATCTTTTAAAAACTGCTCGGTTGGGTGGCCTTCGGTGACCTGTTGCGCGGCTTTTAATTGCGTCAGTAATTGTTGTTGCTCAGCTTCGAGCTGCAAGCGCTGCTTGACCAGACGTTCAAGCACAACCGCTTCGGGTGCCTCGCCGACGTATGGCAGTTCGCTTGAGGTCACCCCGCGGGTTGCCTGGCCGCCACCATCGACATTGACTTGCGCCAGCACCTGCGCCTTGACGGGGGTGCTTTCCGTGCTGGCGTTCATCATTACGATTTCAAGCTCTGAGGCAGGCGCTTGCGGGGGCGCGACCGTTTGCCGCTGCCAGGCCAGTAGCGCAACGTGAAACACGAGCGACAGAAAAATTGCCCAGCGCAAAAACTGAGGCGAACCGACTCCCGCGCCTGAGGGCTCAAGGGATGTCGGCGCATCGTGTGGTAGCGGCAAAGTATTCAACGCAGACCTTACGCAAGAGGAGGCGGGTGGGTCGTCACGGTATTAGAACTCTCGGCGACGGGCATTGCAACGGTGTCTGGCAGGGCATTGTCGACTGTCACGCTTAAGGGCTCGGGCTCGTCAGCTACGTCAGAGGCCTCGACGACGGCGTCCAGTACGCTGAGGTAGCGAGCTTCAAGTTCAAGCGCAAGTTCATCCGCACCGGTGATTTGTAATTCGATTTGTTGACCGCGCCCCAGTTGGGGCAGACCGGCCAGTCGCGTCACCAGGGGTGCGTGATTGAGTCGGATCAAGTCTTCTTTTATGACCGTTGCTGTGCAAGTCGTGATCTGCTGTTGTTGCAGCCAACGCAAGCACCAGAAACGTTCCATGTTGTTCTGAAAATCGTTCCAGGCTAAATACTGTGCTTCAAACGCCCCGATAATAGCAAACAGATCGGCATCACGAGATTTAAAAGGTGCAACCAGGGGCGCCGAGACGCCATGCTCAATCGCTGCAATCAATTGCCATTGATTCACCAAATCTACATAGCGGCGTAGCGGCGAAGTGCACCAGGCGTACTGCGGCACGCCGATGGCTTCGTGCGGCAAGGCCTGCGTGCTCATGCGCACGCGTCCGGTCTGCTGCGAGCGATAAATGCCAGGCAGACCGCAGGTGGCCAGCAGGCCGCCCCAGGTGCTGTTGGCCAGGATCATGTATTCAGCGACTAACCGGTCAAGCGGCGCGTTGCGCTGACGGGGCAAAATACGGACGGGCGTGGCGGGATCGTTGGCGTCGCCATCGATATAAAAACTGTACTCGATACGATTATTGTTTTCGGGTTTGCCGCGCACCTCTTCGCGTTGTTTGGCCAGTTGCAACGCCAGTTGCCATAACGGACGCATCCAGTCGTTGTAGGGCAACACTTGGGTTGAGTCGGCCAGTGCGTCTTCAGTAAATATCTCGTCGAGCTGATTGTGGCGCAGGTTTTCGCGCACGGCAACACGCTCAAGTCGGCTCTCGTGGGCGAGAATCTCGCCGGTGAGTGGGTTGGCGGTGACGTACAACGACAACGCGGGCACGGCATGACCAGCATCGAGCGAGAACGCTTCGATCACGGCGTCGGGCTGCATGGGTATTTTTTCGCCGGGCGTGTACACGGTAGACATCCGCGCCCGTGCCAGCAAGTCAAGGGCACTGCCGCGGGTGACCGCCAAACCCGGCGCAGCAATGTGGACGCCCACGCGAAGGTTGCCATCGGGCAGGGTGCTGACCGACAGCGCGTCGTCAATTTCAGTCGTGGTGCTGTCATCTACTGAGTAAGCGTCGACTTGAGCCAGGGGCAGGTCTTGTCCAACGGGCGGCAAGGTCACAGGTGCAAAACTTGTGCCGCGCGGAAAATGTGTGGCCAGAAAGCGCCCCTTGTGCAGCGCAAGCGCATGAGGCCAGGCACCCAAGCTTAGCAATAAGCGTTCGGGAGTTTGCCGTGTACTCGCGCAAGCGGCTTCTAGCGCTTTCCAGACTTGCGAGTTTTTGTCGGGGCGGGTAATCAGGCTGACGGCAATTTCGGCGACTTCGGAGGGTAGGGTGCCAGCGACCATTTGGTCGGCCCACTCTTGTGTGAGCGCAGCCTGACGTTGTTTTTTTTCGAGAGCGGCCAGGGCCACGGTTAGGATTTCAGGTGGCGCCGCCTTATAACGTCCGCGGCCGCGTCGATGAAAATAAACCGGCGCGCTGTGTAAGCGCAGTAGCAGCGTGGTTTTTTCGAGCGTAGTGGGGGCGTGACCAAAGTAATCCAGGCTAAGCGCTTCTACGTCAAACTCTTCTTGTGGCGCGCATTCCCAAAGAAACTGCAAGTCAATTTCGTGAGAGAGGGCGTCGGCCTGAGCGAGTAATTCGTCGGGGGCAGGCGTTGCAAAGTTGTATAGGCAATGACTGCGCTTGATTTTGCTGCGTTTACCTGTGCTGGATTCGACTTGCAGGGCGGCATCGGCCTCTGACAGGATATGACCGGTTTTAAAAGACCCATCTTCTTCAAATAAAACGTACATACAGTGTTCCGATAAAAACTGAGAGGGCGCGTGAAGCCTGAAACGCCAGATCAAAAAAGTGTGAGGTGGGCTAGGTCTGAATGGCCGCCAGCGCGCGAAGTAACTTGTTGTGAATGTCTGCAAAGCCACCGTTGCTCATGATGACGATATGATCCCCGGGCTGAGCCTGGGCGCTAAGTGTCGCGATTAAGGCGTCGAGTTGCTGGTGGGCGTGCAAACGCGGACCCAGAGCCGCCAGCACGACGGCAGGCTCCCAGCCAAGCGCTTGCTTGCCCTCGTTTTGGCCGAAGCAAAATACCAGATCGGCGGCCTGCAGCGCCTGCGGCAAACGCGCCGCCATGATGCCCAGTTTCATGGTGTTCGAGCGAGGCTCAAGCACGGCCAGAATTCGTTGCGCGCCGACCTTGGCACGCAAACCCTCAAGCGTCGTTTGAATCGCGGTGGGGTGATGAGCGAAGTCATCATAGACGCTAATCCCTCTGACGGTGCCGCGAAGCTCTAGGCGGCGTTTGACGCCAGCAAACTGGCAAAGCGCGGCGATGCTTTGTTTGGGTGTGACGCCGACGTGAGCCGCGGCAAGCAGCGCGACCAGGGCGTTGTGCTGATTGTGATTGCCTGTCAGCGACCAGTGCACTTGCCCAAGCTTGAGCGCGCCGTTATAGAGGTCAAACGAGCTGGCGTCAGCCGTGCGCGTGTGCCAGCCAGTCATCGCCCCTGTCGTCGTGACTTCGCTGTAGCAGCCCCGCTCAAGCACGCGGGCAAGCGCCTGATCTTGGGCCGGTGCAATCACGAGCCCCGTGCGGGGAACTGTGCGCAGCAGATGATGAAACTGGGTTTCGATCGCGGCGAGGTCAGGAAAAATATCTGCGTGGTCGTACTCAAGATTATTCAGAATCGCTGTGCGCGCGCGATAGTGCACAAACTTTGAGCGCTTATCAAAAAACGCGGTGTCGTATTCGTCAGCTTCGATCACAAAGAGCGACGAGTCGGCTTGGTAACGGGCCGAGACCTCGAGCCCCGGTGCGACGCCACCAATTAAAAAGTTTGGTTTGAGCCCGGCTTGTTGCAAAATCCAGGCCAGCATTGAGCTGGTCGTGGTTTTGCCGTGCGTACCCGCAACGGCAAGCACGTGCTGGCCTTGCAGAATATGCTGACCCAGCCATTGGGGGCCCGACATGTAGGGCAGGCCGGCATCCAGAATCGCCTCGATTAAAGGGTTGCCCCGCGATATGACATTGCCAACGATAAACAAATCGGGTTTCAGGGCGAGTTGCTCGGGCGCAAAGCCCTCAAGTAAATCAATGCCCTGCTCTTGCAGTTGAGTGCTCATGGGTGGGTAGACGCCTGCATCGCAGCCTGTTACACGGTGGCCGGCCGCACGCGCAATCAGCGCGAGCCCGCCCATGAACGTGCCACAGATACCTAAAATATGCAGATGCATGAACATTCTCCCCGCAGCATTGTAGAGTGAGACGGTATGATGTCAGCATGAAACGACGAACTGTTCTGCTCGGTGCGGGTGGTCTGGCGGCGATGGCCGTCACAGGCTGGGCGGCCTGGCGCAGCTCTTCGCGTTCGGCGCCTGCGGCTAACCGTGCTGTGGGGGCTCTTGGCGCCCAAACGCCTGCAGCGCAACCGAATCCGCGCGCTTTATTCGACGCGCGCCTGCCAGGGCTTGATGGTCACGAGTTCGCCCTTCAGGCACTAACAGGTCAACCGCTGGTGGTTAATTTTTGGGCAACCTGGTGCGCGCCCTGTGTGCAAGAACTGCCATATCTGAACAGTATGGCTAAAGAGTTACCAAATATTAAATTTGTTGGTATCGGTATCGATACAGCACAAAACATCGGTCAATTTATTGCTAAAATACCGGTTTCGTATCAACTGCTCGTGGCAGGGCATGCAGGCATCGCGCTGCTGCGCGAGTTAGGCAATAGTGCAGGTGGGTTGCCTTTTACCTTGCTGTTCGACGCAAATGGCAGTATTTTCGACTCAATTCTTGGTCAAATCGAACCCCTTGACTTGCGGCAGCGAATTGATCGCCTCGTTGCCCAATCGAAGACGTAGATAGACAAATCGCAGCAATTAGCGTAAAAAAGCGCTCTGTTGACTTGATTTGTTGCTTTCAGCGTCAAGCTTTGTCTTCCCTAATCTTTTTCATCCGAGCGTCACGTATGGCACAACGCCTTCTTGTCCTGAACGGTCCGAACCTGAACTTGCTGGGGCTGCGCGAACCGCATCTCTATGGGCACACTACGCTCGCGCAGATTGAGGCGGGACTCATCGAATTGGCAAGCAGTTTAGGCGCGACGCTGACGGCGTATCAAAGTAATCACGAGGGTCAGTTAGTTGACCGGATTCAAGCGGCCTACACAGACGGCACCGACTTTATTGTGATCAACGCGGGTGCTTATACCCACACTAGTGTGGCGATTCGTGATGCTTTGGCTGCGGTCAAGATTTCCTTTATCGAAGTGCACCTTTCAAACGTCTTTCAGCGCGAGCCCTTTCGGCATCAGTCTTACTTGTCTGACTTAGCGGTCGGGGTGGTGGTGGGCTTGGGCGCCTATGGTTACCACGCTGCTGTGCGTTATGCCGTGCAGTCTGGGCAAACGGCTTAGCGCCAGATTTGTTCGGGGCTGTTCAATTTAGACCTTTACGGAAACATTATGGACCTTAGAAAAATCAAAACTTTGATCGACCTCGTGTCAGAATCTGGTATCGCCGAGCTCGAAATCACCGAGGGCGAGGGCAAGGTTCGCATTGTTAAATTTTCGCAAGCACAGCAGCCAGTCGCGTACGCGGCGGCACCTGCGGGCTACGCACCCGCGGCGCCTGTTGTGCCCGAAGGTGGGGCGGCCCCGGCTGCGCCCGTGGTTGCGGGCCATACCGTGAAAGCACCTATGGTGGGTACCTTTTATCGCGCCGCCAATCCGGGCTCAGCCGCCTTTATTGAAGTTGGGCAAACGGTCAAAGAGGGCGAGCCTTTGTGCATCATAGAGGCCATGAAGTTGCTCAACGAAATCGAAGCTGATAAATCCGGAGTCATCACCGAGATCTTGGTTGAAAACGGTGAGCCCGTTGAATACGGTCAACCGCTTTTTGTGATCGTCTGATATGTTTGAAAAGATTCTGATCGCCAATCGGGGCGAGATTGCCCTGCGCATTCAGCGCGCGTGCCGTGAAATGGGTATCAAAACAGTAGTCGTGCATTCTGAGGCCGACCGCGAAGCCAAGTATGTGCGCCTAGCCGATGAGTCGGTGTGTATTGGCCCGGCCGCTTCGCGCGATAGTTATTTAAATATGCCCGCTATTATTGCGGCTGCTGAAGTCACCGATGCCGAGGCGATTCATCCGGGCTATGGTTTTCTTTCCGAAAATGCTGACTTTGCCGATCGTGTCGAAAAAAGTGGCTTCGTGTTTATCGGACCGCGTCCCGAATCGATTCGCCTGATGGGTGACAAGGTCAGCGCCAAGCAAGCCATGATTGAGGCTGGCGTGCCAGTGGTGCCAGGCTCGCCCGGCGCGTTGCCCGAGGATCCGGCCGAAATCCTTCGCCTAGCCCAAGAAGTGGGCTACCCAGTCATTATTAAGGCAGCCGGTGGTGGCGGTGGTCGCGGCATGCGCGTGGTGCACACCGAGGCGGCCTTGCTTAATTCGGTTGCGATGACAAAAACGGAAGCGGGCGCAGCGTTTAACAATCCTGAAGTGTATCTAGAGAAGTTTCTTGAAAATCCACGGCACATCGAGATTCAGGTCTTAGCTGATGGCGGTCGCAACGCAGTCTGGCTGGGTGAACGTGATTGCTCAATGCAGCGCCGGCATCAAAAAGTCATCGAAGAGGCACCCGCGCCGGGTATCGCCCGTAAATTGATCGAACGTATCGGCGAGCGTTGCGCCGAGGCGTGCCGCAAAATCCAATATCGCGGTGCGGGCACCTTCGAATTTTTATACGAAAACGATGAGTTTTATTTTATTGAGATGAATACCCGGATTCAGGTCGAGCACCCCGTGACCGAACTCATTACCGGAATCGATCTGGTGCAACAGCAGATTCGTGTCGCTGCTGGCGAAAAATTTACACTGCGTCAACGCGACATCCACTTTAAAGGTCACGCGCTTGAATGCCGGATTAATGCTGAAGATCCGTTCACCTTTGTGCCCAGTCCAGGACGTGTGACGAACTGGCATACGCCCGGCGGCCCAGGTGTGCGGATTGATTCACATGTATTCAATGGCTATTTTGTGCCACCGTATTACGATTCGATGATTGCCAAGGTGATTACCTTTGGCGATACCCGTGAACAGGCGGTGGCGCGTATGACCATTGCCTTGTCCGAGATGGTTGTAGAAGGGATTAAAACTAATATCCCGTTGCACCGTGAGCTGATGGTCGACAGTCGTTTTATGGCGGGGGGCACCAGCATTCATTATCTTGAACACAAGCTTGCCGCGCGGCCTTGAGCTGGCTGTGCCTGCGCGGCATAGCCTGATGCCCTCAGACATCGGAAGCCCCCATGCGTGAGTTGGTGTTGTTGTGCCCTGGCGAGCTGGCCGAGTCGTTGTCTGACGCGCTTCTAGAGGCCGGAGCCCTGTCGGTGTCGGTTGAAGATGCAGACTCTGACACCGAAGATGAACAGCCCTTGTTCGGAGAGCCTGGTAGCGAACCCAACACGCAAGCCTGGAGCCGTAACCGCGTGATTGTGCTTTTAGCGGATGGCACCGACCCCGAGCAATTGCTTGCCGCTGCGCGCCTCGATCTTGAGAACGACGCCGAGCTGACCTGGCATCTGCGCCCAGTGCCCGATGCTGACTGGGTGCGGTTGACACAGTCTCAGTTTGGTCCCATCACAGTCGGCTCGCGGATATTGATTGTTCCGAGCTGGCACGCTGACCAAATGCCACTTGAGCCCGAACCCGGGCGCATTGCGATTCAACTCGACCCCGGTCTGGCGTTCGGCACCGGCAGTCATCCCACAACGCATTTGTGTTTAGAGTGGCTGGCGGCAGAGTTGCCCTCCGGTGCGGCGGTGCTGGATTATGGCTGCGGGTCGGGTATTCTGGCGATCGCCGCAGCCCTGCTGGGCGCGCGCGAGGTCACGGGCGTCGACATCGACGAGCAGGCGGTACAGGCGACACGCGATAATGCTCTGGTGAATCGTGTCGTCTTGCACGCGTTGTTGCCTGATGACCTGACCGAGGGTCTGTTTGACGTGGTCGTTGCAAATATTTTGTCAAATCCTTTAAAAGTTTTGGCACCGATGCTTGCCGGGCGAGTACGTTCCGGAGGACAATTGATCTTGTCAGGTGTGCTCGAACGGCAAGCGCAAGAGGTTGCTGCTGTGTATGCGCCCTGGCTGGGGTTGTCGGTTTGGCAAGCCCGTGACGGCTGGGTTTGTTTGGCCGGTTGTAAAGCCTAGCCGCCCGCGGACTGCCCCGAACTTTGCTGTCCACTCCTGAGGTCACTTCAATGAGTCTTGTCACGCGTTGCCCAAAGTGCCAAAGCGATTTTATGGTTTCGCTTGAGCAACTGCGCGTGCACGACGGCTTGGTCCGGTGCGGTAACTGTACCCACATTTTTGACGGCCATGCGACGCTTAAAAGTCAGTTGCCAACCTTGACGCAACGCGCCGCCACGCAGCCTGCGGCAGTGCCAACGACGCCGCAATCGCAACCGCAACCGCTACAGCAACCGCTGTCCACGCACGCGCCGAGTTGGCAGGGCAGTCGTGAACCGCTTCGCGCACCCGCGCAAGAACTCGGTGCCCCCTCGGTGTTGCGTCGTCGGGCACAGACTGGTGCAGAGCTCAAGTACACGGCACCCGAACCTTTTGCCGCAGTCTTTCCTGAGCCCTCCTATCAAGATCCTACCAAGGGAACCAGACCGCAGCTACGTGTGCGCGGCGAAGCGCGGCTACGGGGCGAGGCGCATGCTTCGGTCGGGCGCAGTCCCCCCGATTTTTTAATTGACGAAACTCCCTTAGACGGCCTGCGTAAGGGACTTTGGCTGCTGCTGATCACCGCGGTAAGTCTGGTGCTGCTCGCACAGTTGGCGTATGTTTATCGCAACGAGTTAGTGACGCGGGTACCTAGCCTTCTGCCGTTGGCGCGCGCAGCCTGCGAGCCACTAAAATGCGCAGTCTCTTTTGTGAGGCATCTTGAGCGCATCACGCTTGAAGCAACCGCGCTCGAGCAAGCGCCGGGTGGCCAGGAAGAGGGTCAGCCAAGTACCCTGGCGCTTAAGTTTTCGATGCGCAACCGTTACGATAAGATTCAGCCCTGGCCACATCTCTCGCTTGAACTGAGAGACGCCTCTGGCACCGCTGTTATCCGAAAAGTCGTGCCGCCAGAGCAGTATTTACCTCAACACTTGGTGGGCCGCCCTTTTGGGGCGAACCAAGAGATTCATATTCATTTGCCAGTCACGGTAAGCGGCTTGCAGATTAGCGGTTTTCAGCTGTATTCATTTTTTCCTTAAGAGACCAGTATGACCCAGCCCGTATTAATTTGTGGTTCTGTCGCATTTGACACCATTGCCGTGTTTGAGGGCCAATTTAAAGACCATATCCTGCCTGACCGCATTCACGCCTTAAGCGTATCGTTTTTGGTTCCTAGAATGCGGCGTGAGTTCGGTGGCTGTGCGGGCAATATCGCTTATAACTTGAAGCTTCTTGGTGGTAATCCGGTGCCTGTGGCAACCGTTGGTGAGGACGCCACGGATTACCTGCAGCGTTTTGAGCAGTTCGGGATCAATACCCGCATGATTCGCAGCTTGCCCGACACGCTGACTGCGCAGTGTTTTATTACCACCGATCTTGACGACAATCAGATTACTGCGTTTCATCCGGGTGCGATGGAGCGTTCTGCCGAAAACGATTTGACGGGCGAACAGGCCGCCTGGGCAATTGTGGCGCCTGACTCAAAGGCTGGCATGATGGCTCACGCTAAACGCTTGCATGCGCAAGGCACGCCCTTTATCTTTGACTTAGGTCAGGCGATGCCCTTGTATGACGGCAAAGATATTCTTGAGATGGTATCGCTTGCACAGGCACTCACGGTCAACGACTACGAGGCCAGCGTAGTTGAACAGCGCACAGGCAAAACAATTGCGCAATTGGCACAGGGTTTGCAGGCGGTGGTAGTGACGCGTGGTGCGAGTGGTGCAAGCCTTTATACTAAGGGCCAAGAGCATCATATTGCGCCAGTGATTCCAGAGGCCGTGCTCGATCCAACCGGTTGTGGCGATGCGCACCGTGGTGGCTTGCTCTATGCGCTGACGCTTGGCTGGACTTGGCTCGAAGCCTGTAAGCTTGGCAACCTGATGGGCTCAATTAAAATTGCGTCTCGGGGTCCGCAAAATCATGCCCCCACGCGCGCCGAAATCGACGCGCAACTGCATGCTCATTACGGCAGTCGACTGCCGGGCTAGAGGGTAGTTTTTTTTGGAGTCTGAAGATGAGTCCATTTACACGGTTTGCGCTTACGAACACAGCGCGTGTCGTGGTGGGCGTTGCACTGCTGGCAAGTGTTGCGCTGGTATCTGGGTGCGCCAAGCCAAGCGCCTCGGCAAACGTCTATACCTATGGGCAAGCGCAACGCGACCAAGTCGTGCGCAACGGCACCGTGATGAATGTACGACCGATCGCTATTCAAAATGAACGCACCTCGGGTGTGGGTGTTGTGGCAGGCGGTGCAGTGGGTGGCGTCGTCGGCAGCACGATTGGCGGCGGTACGGGTCGCACATTGGCGGTTTTAGGCGGGGCAATCTTAGGAGCTTTGGCGGGCGACGCAGTTGAAGACCACGCGGGTAAAAAAGATGGCATTGAGATCACTGTGCGGTTAGACAACGGCGAGACCCGCGTGATTGCGCAAGAGGCCGATGTGCCTTTGGTGTTAAATCAACGGGTGCAGGTTGTCAGCGGTGCAGGCCCCACGCGAGTCGTGCCAATCGGTCAAAATAACTAAGTCTTCTTTTTGACTCTCAGTTCAAACGCCACCTGAGACGTCTTGGGGTTTCGTGGGCGTGGGCAACAGCTTCACTACACGCCGAATAACGAAAAACTGATGCGATTCAGAACCATCATGGCGATTTGCGCCAACACCAAAAGAACAAGTGCCGATAGATCCAGTCCGCCTAAGTTCGGCATAATGCGCTTGATTGGCTCAAGCAAGGGCGCGGTTAAGGTGCGCAGAACCGGCATGATGGACGCTAGCGGATTGATCCACGACAGCACGGCTTGAATTAGCGTAAGCCAGACGATTAGGGTTAAGGCCCAGCGCGCAACGGTTACCAGCGCCGCTCCAAGCAAGCCTGGAATCTGTTTTGGGCTAAGCATGACGCCGGTTGAAGTCAGCCAAAGCAGCGAAAGAAACACGACAGCGATTAAAAAAGTACCGACCAGGCTGGCACCGTCAAAGCCCTTGGCAGACGGAACAAGCGTTCGTAAAGGCTGCACAAGCCAGTTGGTGGCCTGCATAATCGCTTGCGACATTGGGTTAGAGGGATGTAGCTTGACCGCGTAGATCCAGGCGCGTGCTAAGAGCGCAGCACCTAACAAAGAAAAAACAATTTCAAGCAAAAAGCGCAAGATTTCACCAAGCATGCGGCAACTCCGATAAAAAACTGTGGTGGGCACGGGTGGGTGGCGACCCTTCAAGAGGCAGTGCCTTCATGCCATTATCGCAGCTTCTGAGCACGACTGAGCATGCGAGGCTTGGCGCTTACACACCATCCTTGTTGGCAGACCGTGCGCACGCCGCGAGTTAGACAAGTAAAAAAAACCGCCCGGCGAACCGGGCGGTTTGAACTTACAAACCTTAGCTATTAGGCTCAGGGACGGCCACCCGTAGGAAACGGCCACGAGGCTGCAGGATTCAGGGCTGTCTTAGCACCTGGTGCAGCTGCGGTCGAGGGGGCAGCGGCTGCCGGCTTTTTAGCGGCTGGCTTTCTAACTATTTTTTTTTTGCTGCTGGCTTTTTTGCTGCTGCCTTTTTAGGAGCGGCTTTTTTAGCGACTTTCTTAACAGCTTTTTTTGCTACTTTCTTAACTGCCTTTTTTGCCGCTGGCTTTCTAGCTGCAGCTTTTTTTGCTGCGGGCTTCTTCTTCGCTGCGACTTTCTTTACTGCCTTTTTAACGACTTTTTTAGCTGCGACTTTCTTGACTGCCTTTTTGGCCGCTGGCTTTTTAGCTGCGGCTTTCTTGGCAGGGGCTTTCTTTGCTGCTTTTTTGGCTGTTGCCATGGTAATACTCCTTGGTTCAGGGTCCCAAACGTTAAACCCGTGCTTGACGCATCCCACCATGGGATTTTGTTTCGCCCGAGTTATTCATCGGCACAAGCCGCTACCAGATTTCGGTAGCAAAGCGGTTTGTGCTAATGAATCCGGCACAGCCATTTGAACTGCCTCTCGCAATGAGGCGCGAACCAATTCAAATGGCACCAGAGGGCGGGCCTAACCGCCTTCTGGCATGTACTGCAGCGTCTTGAATCACAAAGCAGTGGATTTATTCCCAGTTAAGGGCACCGCCGGTTTGGTATTCGATGACGCGTGTTTCAAAAAAGTTACGTTCTTTCTTTAAATCAATCATTTCTGCCATCCACGGGAAGGGGTTTTCTTCCTGTGCGAATAGCGGTTCGATGCCGATTTGCTGGCAGCGACGATTCGCAATGAATCTAAGATATGACTTAAACATCGGTGCATTGAGACCCAACACACCGCGTGGCATGGTGTCTTCAGCGTAGGCGTACTCAAGATCAACCGCTTTGGCAAAAAGCGCGCGAATTTCTTCGCGAAAAGCCGGGGTCCACAATTGGGGGTTCTCGAGTTTGATCGTGTTGATCAGATCGATACCAAAATTGCAGTGCATGGATTCATCACGCAGGATGTACATATACTGCTCTGCAGCACCAGTCATTTTATTTTGGCGACCGAGCGCAAGAATTTGCGTAAACCCGACATAAAAGAACAGACCTTCCATCAGGCAAGCAAAAACAATCAGCGACTTCAGCAGCGTTTGATCGTTTTCAAGTGTGCCTGTTTTAAAGTGGGGGTCGGCAATGGCATCGATAAACGGAATCAGAAACTGATCTTTAGCCCGAATCGAGGGCACTTCGTTGTAAGCATTGAAGATTTCTGATTCATCTAAATCCAGGCTTTCAACAATATATTGATAAGCGTGCGTGTGAATGGCTTCTTCAAAGGCCTGGCGTAATAAAAACTGCCGGCATTCAGGGGCGGTGATGTGGCGATAGGTGCCCAACACGATGTTGTTAGCAGCCAAAGAATCGGCAGTGACAAAAAAGCCAAGATTGCGCTTGATGATGCGACGCTCGTCTTCGGTCAACCCTGTGGGATTTTTCCAGAGGGCTATATCACGAGACATATTGATCTCTTGCGGCATCCAGTGATTTGCGCAAGTGGCGATGTATTTCTCCCAGGCCCATTTGTATTTAAAGGGAACCAGTTGATTGACATCGGTCTGACCGTTAATGATGCGCTTGTCAGCGGCATTGACACGGCTGGCGGCGTGAGCCATCACTGGCACTTGTTTGAGGCCGAGTGTGGGCAAGGCAGAGTCGCCAAACACGCCGCTTGCAGCGCGAGAAGGCAAAGAGGCAGCCATCGCTTGCGCGAGTGCTGCGGGCATCAGACCAGCACCTGCGGGAGGTGTTGTCTGTGTAGTGGGTTCGTCGTTCCAGGTCAGCATTATTTTCTCGGTCGCATTATTGGCAGGCTTCGCACTCTTCAAAACCTGGATCGCCAGGTCTCATGGTGCAGGCCAAGCCCAAGGTTTCGGGCTCAGGTAGCGCTTGTGCGGCCGCCATCGCAAACGTACCGCTCGTTGAGCTGGCGCCCGCTGCATTGACCGCATTCAGTTCACCACCCCGACCGGTCGATTTTTCGGCGCTAGTGGCACCGAGTGTGCGTAGGTAGTAAGTCGTTTTCAAACCTCGCAACCAAGCCAGCTTGTAGGTGTCGTCCAGCTTCTTGCCTGAGGCACCAGCCATATAAATATTCAATGACTGAGCCTGATCGATCCACTTTTGACGACGTGCGGCGCACTCGACAATCCAGGTGGGTTCAACTTCGAAGGCGGTGGCGTATAGAGCACGCAGTTCGGCAGGAACGCGATCAATGCGGGATAAGCTGCCGTCGAAGTACTTCAAGTCGGCGACCATCACTTCATCCCAGAGGCCTAGTTTCTTGAGGTCACGAACAAGATGTTCATTCACCACAGTGAACTCGCCGGAGAGGTTCGATTTAACGTACAAGTTTTGATATGTTGGTTCTATACATGCGGACACACCAATAATATTCGAAATTGTTGCGGTTGGGGCAATTGCAACGCAATTAGAGTTACGCATACCGTGTGTTTTGATGCGTGCACGCAACGAATCCCAATCTAGCGTGGTGGATTCATCGACTTCAACATAACCACCACGATGCTCGCGTAACAACGCGATCGAGTCATGAGGCAAGATACCGCGTGACCACAGCGAGCCATCAAAACTGGCGTAACGACCGCGCTCTTGTGCGAGTTCGCTTGAGGCGCTGTACGCGTAATAACAAACCGCTTCCATTGAGCGATCAGCGAAGTCGATTGCTGCTTGTGTGGCATAGGGTACGCTCATCACGTGCAGACAATCTTGAAAGCCCATAATGCCGAGGCCGACTGGACGATGACGAACGTTTGAATTGCGCGCCTTATCCACCGCGTAGTAATTAATATCGATCACGTTGTCTAGCATGCGCATCGCGATCTTGATCGTGCGTTGCAGTTTGTCTTGATCCAGCCCTTGCGTGCCATCGGCGTTGTGCTTGAGGTGCGCCATCAAGTTCACTGAGCCCAGGTTGCAGACCGCGATTTCAGAATCGTTGGTGTTGAGCGTGATTTCGGTGCACAGGTTCGAGCTGTGGACCACACCGATGTGTTGCTGAGGCGAGCGGATATTGCAAGGATCTTTGAACGTGATCCAAGGGTGGCCGGTTTCAAACAGCATCGAGAGCATTTTGCGCCAGAGGTTCGTGGCGGGCATCGTTTTATGCAAAGGCAAATCACCGCGGGCGGCTTTCTCTTCGTAGCCAACGTAGGCCTTTTCAAAGGCGACGCCGACTTTGTCGTGCAGGTCTGGGCAGTCTGACGGAGAAAATAGTGTCCAGTTGCCGCCCTCGAGTACGCGCTTCATGAACAGGTCGGGAATCCAGTTGGCCGTGTTCATGTCGTGGGTGCGGCGACGCTCGTCACCGGTATTTTTGCGAAGTTCGAGGAACTCTTCGATGTCGAGGTGCCACGATTCGAGGTAGCAGCAGACGGCACCCTTGCGTTTGCCACCTTGGTTCACCGCAACGGCGGTGTCGTTGACAACTTTTAAGAAGGGCACGACGCCCTGGCTTTCGCCGTTTGTGCCTTTGATGTGACTGCGCATCGCGCGCACGGGTGTCCAGTCGTTGCCCAGGCCGCCTGCGTATTTAGCCAGCAGGGCGTTTTCTTTGATGGCCTCGTAGATACCATCAAGGTTGTCTGCCACGGTCGTGAGATAGCAAGAAGACAGCTGCGAGTGCAAGGTGCCAGCGTTAAAGAGCGTTGGCGTCGAGCTCATGAAATCAAATGACGACAAGATTTGATAGAACTCGATCGCACGGGCTTCGCGATCGATCTCGGCAATGGCTAAGCCCATGGCCACGCGCATAAAAAACACCTGAGGCAGCTCGATGCGTTGGCCACGCAGGTGCAAGAAGTAGCGGTCATAAAGTGTTTGCAGGCCAAGGTAGTCGAATTGCAAGTCGCGACTGGCGTCCAACGCCGCCGCCAAGCGCGGCAGGTCATAGCGCGAGAGTTCTGAGTTTAACAAGCCGCCCTCAACCCCGCGCTTGATGAACTTCGGGAAGTAGGTCGCGTACTGAGTGGTCATGGCTTCTTGGGAGACTTCTTCGCTTAACACTTCTTTGCGAATAGTGTGCAAAAGTAAACGCGCCGTGACCTTGCTATAGGCTGGATCGTTTTCGACCATGGCGCGTGCGGCCAGAATCGCTGATTTGTAGACTTCGGCAACGGGTACGCCGTCGTACAGGTTTTTGAGTGTTTCTTTTTGAATCGTGGCGGTATCAACGAATTCGCCCAAGCCAAAACCGGCAGCTTCGATGGTGGCTTGTAGTTTTGCGAGGTCGAGCGGCTTGCGTATGCCGTTTTCGACCACGTTGAGGGTGGGTGCCTCGGTGGGGGCCTGTTCGGCTTTGTTTTTCGAGCGCTCTTGTGAGCGCCGCTCGCGGTAAAGCACATAAGAACGGGCGACATCGTGTTCACCCGAGCGCATCAGCGATAGTTCGACAGCATCTTGGATGTCTTCGATGTGAAACGTGCCACCGTTGGGACGGCTGCGCATCAGGGCGGCGACGACCTGGTGCGTCAGTGAATCGACGAGTTCGCGCACGCGCGCTGAAGCGGCGCCTTGCCCGCCGTTGACCGCCAAAAAGGCCTTGGTCATGGCAATGCCAATTTTGCTAGGCTCAAAGTTCACCACTGCGCCGTTGCGCCGGATGATGTGATACTGCGTCCATGCCGCTTCGTTGAGCGGCGCGGCTGTTGCCGCAAACGGTGGGGTGACGCCTTGGCGTTCGACGGGATTGGTAGTGGTTTGCATAAAATAGGGCTCCTGCGATACGAGCGTGGCACACGCCACGCTAAGAATTCTGTGTGAGTCTTTCGGTCCTGCTGCCTGGCTAACTGTCGTTGTCACTCAGCTGTCATATTCGCCTCAGACAGGATCATTTTGTCTTGGGGCGGAGGCGAAGAGTAACACTACATGTGGTGTTTTTAGTAACGAACTGCACTAATTCTAGTGGTTCAAGTCTATCTGCGCAATACTAATCTTTTAAATTTATTTGCTAGTATTAACCCTTGAATTCATTCAAAAAAAGAGTTAGACAATCAGCCGTAGTCAGCACCCCTCTATACACGTTTGCGGTAATTGGCCTTGTTGAAAAAGCTTGTGGGTTAACTTTATTTTTTTTATAAAAAAGTGTGGTGAAAATACAAAACTAAGTGCGCCTCAAAGGCTTTGCTTCGTTAAATAATTCGCTGACGCTTTGGTTTTGCTGCAATATGTCATTGACTACTGATTTTTTGATAAGGTTCGCTGATGCGGCACTGACCGACGGGCTTGGCGAGGCAGTGTATCGATACAGTGATTCACGGTATTTCAATTGAGTGATAACAACGGGGCTGGGGCGGCAATGTTTGAATGGGGTGTGGGCAGGTGGTTGGTGCTTGGGTGCTTGGGCTTGCTTTCGGCCTGTGGAATTCCCCGCCCCCCTGACTCCACCCTAATTTTGGCTCCCGATGGCTTAAGCGAACCAGTTTGCGTCGTACCGCCCGCGCAGCACCCTTTGATTGGTAGCTGGTATGTCGTGCGAAAACAAAGCGGAGTGGCGGGCGAAATCCAGACGCTGTTGACGCTGTCCGCCGACGGCAAAATGCGCCAGCAGACGCGCGTCAAGCAGGGGCGCAATATTCGCTCTGAATTACGCGAGACCGGCTGTTGGGATGCCCCGACAGGCAAGCTAGTGGCTCGGGTGAGTCGTTCTAACGGCGAACTGGTTGATTACCGTGATCCGGTCTATACCAATACGTATCTTATTGAGCGCAACGACTCGACGCGACTGACTTATCGCGAAGAGCGGCCCAATAGTCGGCCCGAGGTGGCACAAAAAGTGCCAGCTAGTTTTCGGCTGATGTAAAGGCCGCCAGCCTGGCCAGCACGGTTTCTTTACCTAAAATTTCTAGCACCGCGTCGACGGCTGGGGTTTGGGTGGTGCCAGCAACGGCCACGCGTAGTGGGATGGCGAGCTGAGGCATCTTGAGGCCGTGGGTGGCAAGCACAGTTTTAATCAGAGCGCCAAGGGCTTCGCGGCTCCAGGGGATTGGTGCGGCCTGGGTTGCGAAATCTCGTAGTGCCACGCGTGCGGCTGCGGTGAGGTGTTGCGCAATCAGTTCCTCGGTGGCCGGCCTGAAGGGGCCACAAAATAGCAGGGCGCCCTCGGCGAGTTGTTCTAAGGTTTCGGCGCGGTCTCTAAAGAGCCTGACCACCGCGAGTAAATCAACTTGAGCGGGGTTGCCACCGCGGGCGACAATTCGAGGGGTAACGGCTTGTGCCAGTGTGTTGTCGTCGGCTTGTTTAAGGTAATGGGCATTGACCCAGTTCAGTTTTTTGGGATCCCACTGAGCGGCCGATTTAGACAGGTGGCTTGGATCAAACCAGTCAACGAGTTGCTGGCGCGAAAAGAGTTCATCGTTACCGTGACTCCAGCCCAGACGCGCCAGATAATTGACCATGGCCTCAGGCAGATAGCCCTCGCGGTCATACTCCATGACGCTGACCGCGCCGTGCCGTTTCGAAAGTTTTTCGCCGTCGGGACCTAAGATCATTGGGACATGTCCGTATTCGGGCACGGGGGCGCCTAGCGCGCGCAAGATCGTGATTTGTCTGGGGGTATTGTTGACGTGATCATCTCCGCGCAACACGTGAGTGATGCGCATATCCCAGTCGTCAACGACGACGCAAAAATTATAGGTGGGCGTGCCGTCGGGGCGAGCGATGACCAGATCGTCAAGCTCGGTGTTTTCAAAACTGATGGGGCCCTTGACCAAGTCGACCCAAGCGGTTGCGCCGTCTTGGGGGCTTTTGAAGCGCACCACGGGTTTGCGCCCGACCGGGATGGCGGGCAAGACTTTGCCAGCTTCGGGGCGCCACGTGCCGTCGTAGCGAGGCTTGAGACCTTGGGTCCGCGCTAAATTGCGCATCGCCTCGACCTCTTCATTTGAGCTGTAACAGGAGTAAGCCGTACCCGCAGCCAGCATGCTCGCGACCACGGCCCGATAGCGGGTCATGTGTTGCATTTGATAAAAAGGACCCTCATCTGGCGTCAGGCCTAGCCAGCGCATGCCTTGAAGAATCGCTTGTACGGCCTCGGGAGTCGAGCGTTCGAGGTCGGTGTCTTCAATGCGCAGAATAAACGTGCCGCCAAAGTGCCGGGCGAACGCCCACGAAAAAAGCGCTGTACGCGCTCCACCCAAGTGAAGAAAGCCCGTAGGCGAGGGTGCAAAGCGCGTGCGTACAGGGGGGCGAGCAGAAGTCATAAGATCAGGTCAACAATACGCTTTGTAAAAAGTTCGAAATATCCGCGATTTCGGTCGGGTGAACCGAGTGCGGCATGGGGTAAGTGTGCCATTGCACGCGATAGCCGAGCGCTTGAAGCTGGGCGTGAGCTGCCTCGGCGCGTTCGGGCGCTACCACCGGATCATGGGTGCCGTGTGCTAAAAAAATGGGGGTATCCAGATTGGCGCTGTGATGCTCTTTTTGAGCCAGCGCACTCAAGGGTAAATAACCCGACAAACCCATCAAGCCCGCAAGTTTATAGGGAACACGAAGGCCCGTGTGTAACGTCATGGCGCAGCCTTGCGAAAAACCGGCCAGCACGATCTTGGTGCTGGGTACGCCGCGCGTGTTTTCGCGCGCGATCAGCGCCAGAATCGCACGCTCTGAGGCGCGAATGCCCGCCTCGTCTTCGCGCTTGACCAGCTGTGGCGTCAAGATGTCGTACCACGAGCGCATCGCCATGCCGCCGTTGATGGTAACGGGTTGAATCGTGGCGTGCGGAAACACAAAGCGGACAGCGAGTGAAGCGGGTAAGCGCAGTTCGGGCACGATCGGTGCAAAGTCGTTGCCATCGGCTCCTAAGCCGTGAAGCCAAATGACGCTGTGGGTGGGGTTTGGAGCGGTCTCGTATTCAACACAGTCAAGCAGGGTGTTCTCAGTCATAGCGATACGTTAGGGTCTTGTGAAGATTCGTTTGAAGGGTCTTGCGCACTCTCTTGAAGCGTCTTGAGTGCCTGAAACAGCGCACGATAGTGCTTGCGCAAGGGATCTTGCCCCTGTCGCAGGTTTTCGTTCGCTGCCATTTCTTTGCGCCCCTCTCTAATAAAGGTGCGTAGTTGTTGGATATCAGCGTGCGGGTATTTTTGTAGCAATACAGTGAAGGCGGCGTCTTCTTTGAGCAAGCGGTCGCGCAGTGCTTCGAGGCGGTGCATGGCCTGTGTTTGCTCACGTGAGCCGTTCTTCCAAGTTTCGAGTTGGGCGCGGATTAAGTCAGCCTGGGCATCGCGCATAAGCTTGCCAACAAAATGCACCTGCCGGCGCAGGCCCTCGCGGCTCGTGGTGCGTTGCGCTAAGCGGATCGAGTCATAGAGCCGTTCAGACAAAGGGAGCTGTTTGAGGCGCTCGGGAGAGAGCTCGCACAACTCTTTGCCTAAGTCGACCAAAGCAAGCATCTCACGCTTGACATGGGATTTGCTGGGGCCGTCATAAAGCGAGTCGGGGGAGTCTTCTGGGGTTTCAGGTAAATCAGTCATCATACGGCTATCATAAAGCCTCACGCGAATGGACCCCTAATGGCTACTTCAATTTCTTTTCTTCCCGTTGCCGAAAATCGCCCGATTTTCGAAGATTTAGTGACGCAAGCGCTCAGTCACGCAAAAAAACTCGGGGCAAGCGATGCCGCCGCCGAGGTCTCAGAGGCCCAGGGGCTAGCAGTCTCGGTGCGCAAAGGGCAGGTCGAAACCGTCGAACAAACGCGTGACCGCTCAATGGACATTACAGTCTTTGCGGGGCAGCGCAGGGGTTCAGCGTCGACCTCAGATTTTTCAACCGCAGCGTTGCAACAGACCGTTCAAGCGGCTTGGCATATTGCCCGCTACACGGCGCAAGACCCCTCCGCCGGGTTGCCAGAGGCCGAGTTGCTTGCTGGTGACGTCAAGCATACGCTTGAGCTACACCACCCTTGGGCGCTTAGCGTGGCGCAGGCCACCGAGCTTGCGGTTGTTGCTGAGCGCGCCGCGCTTGATACGGACAAGCGCATCACCAACACCGAGGGTGCGGGGGTCGACACGCACGAGGGCCACTTCATACTAGGTAACACGCGCGGCTTTTTAGATGGTTATGCCTACTCGCGCCATGGCTTGTCGGTCGCGCCGATCGCTGGCCGCGGGCAGTCGATGCAGCGTGACTACTGGTACACTAGCGACCGTCGCGCCAAGCGTCTGGCCGAGCCCGCAGCGGTTGGGCGCTATGCCGCCGAGCGGGCCTTAGCGAGGTTGTCGGCGCGTCGGATACCAACGGGGCACTTTCCGGTGCTGTTTGAGGCACCCCTGGCACTTGGCCTGGTTGGCGCCTTGACGCAGGCCGTGAGCGGTGGTTCGCTTTATCGCAAGGTCAGCTTTTTAGTGGATTCGCTTGGCCGCGAGATTTTTCCTAAGCATCTTTCTATCACCGAAGACCCCCACATCAAGGGCGCGATGGGTAGCTCGCCGTTTGATGAAGAAGGTGTGCGAACTCAGGCGCGCGATCTGGTGCGCGACGGCGTGCTGCAAGGTTATTTATTGTCAACCTATACCGCGCGTAAATTGGGGATGGTCACTACCGGCAATGCCGGAGGCTCGCACAACCTTGAGCTAACCTCGAGCCTGACGCGGCGCCAAGATGACTTGCCCGCGATGCTAAAAAAAATGGGCACTGGCTTGCTGGTCACAGAGCTAATCGGGCAAGGGGTCAATTACTTAACGGGCGACTATTCACGTGGCGCGTTTGGGTATTGGGTCAAAAATGGTCAAATTCAACACGCCGTGCAAGAGGTCACGATTGCGGGTAATCTAAAGGATATGTTTGCCCAAATCGTGGCGGTAGGAGCCGATACCATCACGCGTGGCAGCAAAACGACCGGATCGATTTTGCTTGAAAACATGGCGATTGCAGGCACCTAAGCGCTGAGGTCGAGGGGCAAACTTAGGTGCCAACCGACGAATAAACAGGGGCAAACACCTAGGTGTTTAAGGCGGTTTAAGTTCAAGGGGGCAGTGTAATATTCTCGATTCTGGATCGTTACAAAGACTCAAGTCAATTTAAGGAAACTTCGTATGCAACGTCGTTCGTTTTTAAAGAAAGCCAGCCTAGGGGCTGTTGCTGGTACTGCTGCAGTTTCGGCACCCGTGTTTGCGCAAGACGCGCCCACGCTGAACTGGCGTCTGGCCTCGAGCTTTCCTAAAAGCCTGGATACGCTCTTTGGTACGGCCGAACTCTTTTCAAGGTACTTGTCAGAGGGCACAGGCGGTAAGCTTTCTGTGCGCACCTTTGCGGCGGGCGAAATCGTGCCTCCCCTGCAGGTGCTAGATGCCGTACAAAAAAATACAGTCGAAATGGGGCATTCAAGCGGGTACTACTACATTGGTAAAAATCCTGCCCTTGCCTTCGATACCGCTGTCCCGTTTGGGCTGAACTCACGCCAAACGAACGCCTGGATGTGGGAAGGCGACGGCATGAAGCTGACGCGCGAACTCTACAAAGAATACAGTATCGTGAACTTTCCACTAGGCAACACGGGCACCCAAATGGGTGGGTGGTATCGCAAAGAGATCAAAACCGTTGAAGATATTAAGGGTTTAAAAATGCGAATCGCCGGCCTCGCTGGCGAAATCATCACGCGCTTGGGCGGCTCACCCCAACAATTACCCGGCCCGGATATTTATCCAGCGCTCGAAAAAGGCACGATTGACGCCGTTGAATGGGTTGGCCCGTACGACGACGAAAAAATGGGATTTGCCAAGGTGGCCAAGTACTACTACTACCCTGGTTGGTGGGAAGGTGGTGCACAGGTTTCACTGTACGTCAATCAGGGTGAATGGGAAAAACTTCCTAAAGCCTATCAATCTATCATTGAGGCAGCCAGCCGCGCTTGCACGGCAACGATGCAGGCGCGTTACGACAACCTGAATGCGCAAGCCTTACGCCGGTTACTGTCGCAAGGCACTTTGCTGCGCGCCTTCCCTCGGGCTGTGATGGATGCGTGTTGGGATGTTTCACTCAAGGTTTTCGCCGACCACTCGGCTAAAAGCCCTCAATTCAAAACGATTCACGACAACTACATGGGCTATCGCGACCAAGTTGTACCTTGGTTCAGATTGGCTGAGGCCTCTTACGATCAGTACGTCGGGGCGGCGCTTTCGCGTCAAAAATAAGCCGGTTTGGCCCCGTCAGCCACGCGTTGACGGGGTTTTACCTCAAACGGGTGCAAGCGATTTGGCTTGTACCCGTTTTTTATTGTAGAATCAAAGGCTTTCCTCCAATAACAGACTTGGGGCACGGGCGGGTTACACGCTTTGGCAACAGTTAAAACGTTATTTGAGGGCCCGTCTGGGATGGTCCCGGGCAGGTATTTTTAGGATCCAATCATGAAGACATTTGTGGCTAAGCCGCATGAAGTCCAACGTGGCTGGTTCGTGATTGACGCGAAGGGCAAAATCCTCGGTCGTGTGGCCAGCGAAGTCGCACACCGTTTGCGCGGTAAGCACAAACCAGAGTTCACGCCCCACGTTGATACAGGCGATTACATCGTCATTATCAACGCAGCAGATATCGTCGTAACCGGTAACAAGACGCAAGATAAAAAATACTTCCGTCACACGACGTACCCTGGTGGTATTCGCGAAACAAACTTCGCCAAACTACAAGAGCGTTTTCCGGGTCGTGCGATTCAAAAGGCCGTTAAGGGTATGTTGCCCAAGGGCCCGCTGGGTTATGCGATGATCAAAAAGCTCAAGGTCTATGCGGGTGCAGAACATCCCCATTCGGCCCAACAGCCACAGACCCTCGAACTCAAAGGATAGGCCATGATCGGTAATTGGAATTACGGAACCGGCCGCCGCAAGACTTCGGTGGCTCGTGTCTTCATGAAAAAAGGTGCAGGCAAGATTGTTGTCAATGGCAAGCCCGTTGACGAATACTTTGCCCGTGAAACTGGCCGGATGGTCGTGCGTCAACCGCTCGAACTGACGGGTCATTTAGCTTCGTTTGATTTTCATATTAACGTGCATGGCGGCGGCGAAAGCGGTCAGGCCGGCGCGGTGCGTCACGGCATTACCCGTGCGCTGATTGATTACGATGCAACGTTAAAGCCTTCACTGTCTAAAGCAGGGTTGGTGACACGGGATGCACGTGAAGTCGAACGTAAGAAAGTCGGCTTTCACAAAGCACGTCGTCGCAAGCAGTTCAGCAAGCGCTAAACCAAGCGCCGAACCAAACGCCCGAGGCTGCACGTTGGCTTCAGTGCAAAAAGACCGCGCAAGCGGTCTTTTTTTCTGGTCAACGTATCACGTGGGTGTGGGATAATCATCATCAAAGTGTGTTGCAGGCGCAGCACGTTCGCAGCCATCGATTGAGGGGTCTGGGCATGACACAAGCTTTAGCAAAACGGATCAAGGTCGGCATCGTGGGTGGTACAGGTTACACGGGTGTCGAACTGTTGCGCATTTTGTCGCAGCATCCAAATGCCGAACTAACCGCGATCACCTCGCGTCAAGAAGACGGGCTGCCAGTGGCCAATATGTTTCCTAATTTGCGTGGCCACGTAAAGCTCGCCTTTTCAGCGCCCGACAAAGCGCCGCTGACGGGTTGCGATGTTGTCTTTTTTGCAACCCCCCACGGCGTGGCGATGGCACAGGCACCTGAGCTTCTGGCCGCTGGAGTTAAGCTTATTGACTTGGCGGCTGATTTTCGCTTGCAAGATATTCAGGCCTTCGAAAAGTGGTACAAAATCCCGCACACCTGCCCCGAGATCCTCAAAGAGTCGGTATACGGTGTGGTTGAATTAAACCGGGCAGCGGTTGCCAAGGCGCGCGTAGTGGGTAATCCGGGCTGCTATCCAACAACAGTGCTGCTGGGTCTGGCGCCCTTGCTTGGTGGCAAACCGCTGATCGACACCACTGATCTGATTGCTGACTGCAAGTCAGGCGTGAGTGGAGCCGGCCGCAAAGCCGAGGTCGGTAGTTTGCTGTCTGAGGCAAGCGACAACTTCAAGGCCTATGGCGTGGCCGGGCACCGTCACCAGGCTGAAATTGATGAACAGTTACAACGTTTGGCGGGCGGGCCAGTTGGGCTGACGTTTGTCCCTCATCTTGTGCCAATGATTCGTGGCATGTTCAGTACGATCTATGCGCGTATCTTGCCCGAAGCGCGCGGGGTCGATTTTCAGGCACTCTTTGAGGCACGTTACGCCAACGAAGCCTTCGTGGATGTCATGCCCTTTGGTAGCCAGCCTGATACCCGCTCGGTGCGTGCCTCAAACACCTTGCGCATCGCTTTGCAGCGCCCAGGTAACGGCGATCGGTTGATTGTTTTGGTGGTGCAAGACAACTTAGTCAAAGGGGCCTCGGGCCAAGCCGTTCAAAATATGAATCTGATGTTTGGTCTGCCCGAACACACCGGTTTGAATCAAGTCGCGATTCTCCCTTAAGCCCGTTTGCGCATGACAAAGGCAGTAGAGCGCTTACTTGTCGTGCCAGTCGGCGCGGCGTTGTTGCTGCTGTCGCTCGGTGCAGTCTTAGGGGCCTTTATTGTCGGGGGGCCCAGCACAGATGTTGTGGCCCTGCGCTTGCACAGCGAGCGCATCGCTTTGCTGCAGGGGCGAGCTGAACTTCAGGCCGAGCGCACCGAGCTTGACTCGCAACTCAGCCAGGTCACGCTTGCGTTAGTGACCGAACGTGCCGCGCGCAACGAACTTGAGAACACGCTGGCGGGCGTGCAGGCCGCGCTTGGTCAAAGTCAAGATCAATTGGCTTTCTTTGAAAACCTGCTGCCGCCGGGCCCTCAGGGATCGCTGGATATTCGTGCAATCGAAGTTCACAAACAAGTCGATAGTTTGCGGTATCGGGTTTTATTGACACAAAGTGGCAAAGCGACGAGGCGGTTTTCGGGGGCCCTTCGGTTTATCGCAACAGTACGTTGCGAGGATGAGGCGCAGGCCTGCGAGCAGCAACTGGTGTTGCGGCCACTGTTAGCCCATATGCCTGAAGCCGCTGAGATTCTGCCTGAAATTTTGACGCGAGAGGCCACGCACCAAGCACAAGACCAAGCGCAGGCACGCGCGGGCGAAGCGCCACGTGCACGCCCCGAGCGCGTTTCAGGCCCGCTTGCGCTCGATTTTGCGCAGTTTCAGCGAAGTCAGGGCCTGCTCGAGATTCCTGCTCGCGTGGTGCTGAAATCAGTGACGGTGCAAGTGCTTGAGGGGGGGATTGTCCTTGCGTCTAAAGTGGTTGCTCTATGAGTGCGCCCCACACTTGCGGTATAGTCGACAAATGTACTCAAGTATCATGTTATTTAGTATCGTCCACTAGGACAGGAGTCACTCATGAGCATCGCTACACAAACCGTAGACCTTCAAGCCCCCCCTACGCCGATTTTGTTCACAGATTCGGCAGCCGCTAAGGTCAAAGATCTGCTGATCGAAGAGGGCAATTCAAATCTCAAGCTGCGCGTGTTCGTGCAGGGCGGAGGTTGCTCTGGTTTTCAATATGGCTTCACCTTTGATGAAGACGTCAACGAAGACGACACAACTCTTGAAAAAAATGGCGTGGCGTTGTTGGTCGACCCCATGAGCTTTCAGTATTTGGTTGGCGCCGAGATCGACTACAAAGAAGACATCGAAGGCTCGCAATTTGTGATCCGCAATCCAAATGCCGCGACCACCTGCGGCTGTGGTTCATCGTTCTCAGTTTAAGTCTCAGTCGACACCTACGTCGACAGCTACACCGACATCTGAAGCAAAGCTTTGACGCAAGCATACTGAAGTCAGGCTCGCCACGTTGTTACGTGGCGCTGTAATTCACTCATGCGGGCCAGGTCGCACCCAAGATGCGGGCGCCACGCGCTCCAGTCACGTTTGGGTTGCCCACAGCAAGGTTGCGTTGTAGCGCCCAAGCAAGCCAGGCAAAAGCCAACGCCTCAACATCCTGAGTGGCTACCCCAGCCTGCGCCGTGGTTTGAACCGCGCAGGGCAACGCCCCCTTCAAGCCTTCAACGATGGCGCTGTTGCGTGCGCCGCCGCCGCAGAGCAAGACGTCTTGCACCTCGGGGGCATAGGCTAAGATCGCTTGCGTGACCGATGCAACAGTGAAAGCACAAAGCGTTGCCTGCACATCTTGTGGGGTGAGCGTCTGGCCGGGCGCCAGGCGCCCCGCGCAGTGCTGTACGCGAGGCGCGAGCCATTCAAGGTTAAACAGATCACGCCCCGTCGACTTTGGCGGTGGCAGCGACAGCCAGGGCTCTGAGTCGCAGAGTCGCTTAAGCAAGGCCTCGTGTACCTGCCCTTGCGCGCCCCAAGCGCCATCAGTATCAAAGGCTTGTCCGGTGTGCAACTGATACCAGCTATCCATCAGCGCGTTCGCGGGGCCCGTATCAAAGCCTAGCGGTTCGGCGCCTGGTCGTAAAATCGTGATGTTTGCGATGCCACCCAAGTTCAAAATAACGCGGGTATAGTTTGTCGAAAAAATACCAGCATGAAACATTGGCACCAGCGGGGCGCCTTGCCCGCCGGCTGCGACATCTCGGCTTCTAAAGTCGGCGACCACCGCGATACCGGTGAGCTCGGCCAATAGCGCCGGCGCATTTAGTTGAATCGTATAGCCAAGGTTTGGCTGGTGTCTGACCGTTTGGCCGTGCGCGCCGATGGCCGCAACCTGTCGAGCCGAAAGTTTGGCGTGGTTGAGTGTTTGTTCGACCAGGCTGGCATAGAGCTTTGCTAAACGGTTGGCTGCAAGTGCGGCGCGCGCAAGCTCATCGGGGCCCGAGGTATTCAGGGCAAAAAACGCGTCGCGCAGCGACGGTTCAAACGCGCAGTCTGCGCGTGCAAGGACAGTGGGTTTGCCGTTTGCATCAAAGCGGGCCAGCACGGCGTCGATCCCATCGAGGCTCGTGCCTGACATTAAGCCGATGTAGTGTGAGGCGCTCAAGATCGACGCTCGCGCTAGCGCACGGCGACGCTGCTGATTTCGGGCACGACCTCTTGAAACTGAGCCAAGACTTGAAGCTGCTGCCGATAGGGGGCAATCGCATGCGCAAACTGAACGCGTTGCTCAGGTTCAAGCGGGGTCGCTGCAGGCATCGCGGCTGTGGCAGACAAAGGGTCAATCGGTTTGTCGGCCACCCGGAACTCGTAGTGCAGGTGTGAACCCGTTGACCAGCCAGTCGACCCCACATAGCCGATTAGCTGGCCCTGTGCGACCTTAGTGCCCACCGTCATGCCTTCTGCGAAGCGGCTTTGGTGTGCATACAAGGTCGTAATTTTGCTGTGATGCTTCAGAATGATGGTGTTGCCATAGCCCGAGTGCCAACCCGCGAGTTGCACGACGCCATCAGCCGTTGCGTGAATCGGCGTGCCAGTCGGGGCGACGTAATCTACCCCAGGGTGGTGGCCTGACCAGGCTTGATTGGCGGTCAGTGTACGCATGCCGAAGGTTGAACTCACCCGTGAGAACTTGATCGAATTGCGCAGAAACGCCCCGCGCAGGCTTTCGCCTTCAAGGTCGTAATAGCTGCCGGCCTTGCCATCTGGGCTAAACCAAACCGCAGTGGCGGCTTTGCCCTTGTTGATGAACTCGACGGCCAACACCCGTCCGGAACCGGCTGGACGACCCTCAAACGTGCGGTTCTCGTAGACGACCCTGAACTGATCGCCACGATGAATTCCTCGAAAAAAGTCGATTTTACTTCCCAAGACCTCAGCTATTTGCGTGGTGATGCCCTCGGGGATACGTGCGGCGTCGGTGGTCGCGAAAAGCGAACGTTCGATGGTGCCCACGGCGACCTCAATATGGACCTCGCTGGGTAGTTCGAGCTCTTCAGCGGTAAAGCCTGTGCTGCTGGCACTGATTTGCAAAAGTTTGACGGTTGGTTGACCGTTGGAGTCGCTGTTGGGCGTGTGAAAGTAGCGCACCCACTGTAGCTGAGCGTTGTGATCCGTTGCCGCCTGCACCGACCGCCCAGGTACGAGCTTGCTGGCGAAGCGAACTTTTGGTTCTTTAGCCAAATAAGCCGACAGGCTTGGGTCGGTAACGTCTAAGCGTTTAAGAACCGTGGCAATCGTGTCACCCGAGCGAATACGCGTCTCGGTCACGTAGGGGGTGTTGGTTGCCGCTGCAGTGTGTTCAGTCGGCGTTGGGTTTGCCTCTAGCGGAAACGGCAACACGTTTTGTACCAAGCTTTGCTCGGGCGCGATTGGTTCTGTTTGCGCTGGTTGCACCGTGCCAACGGCGGCGGCACCGACACAAAGCAAAAGGGCCGTGCCGAGCAGCAGGCTGCGCAACAAACGTGAACCGAGTGCGAGCTGGTCTGACGTGCCTAGTCGGTTGGGGGCGAGTGCTCCTGCGCTGGCTAGGTCGTTTTGTTGAGTCATTAAGCGATAATCCTGTTTTGCTTGGTCGTGCGCGCAACCCCGCGCGATTACACTTGGGGGCGCCGAACGCGTTGCTGTGGGTTTGCGTATGATGTACGGCAAAGTCCATGCAAGAAAACAACAATCTTAGCCGATTTTGCTTTGTCGGGTCTTTTTTTAATATGTTTAATATACTTAGCGGCTTATTTCTGATATGTCAATGCAAAAATATACGATCACCCAAGACACTGAAGCCCAACTGAGGGTGGCTCTGCGCGGCTGCGATGAATTGCTGGTGCAAGCCGAATTCGCTCAAAAACTGGCACGCAGTCAAGCGACTGGGATTCCGCTTCGAATTAAGCTTGGCTTAGACCCTACGGCACCGGATATCCACCTTGGCCACACCGTGGTGCTCAATAAGATGCGCCAGTTGCAAGACTTAGGGCATACCGTCATTTTTTTGATTGGCGACTTTACGTCAATGATTGGGGATCCCTCGGGTCGCAATACTACACGTCCCCCACTCACTCGCGAGCAAATCGCTGAAAACGCAAAAACTTACTATGCTCAGGCAAGTTTAGTGCTTGATCCGTCTAAAACCGAGATTCGTTACAACTCTGAGTGGTGCGATCCCTTGGGCGCGCGCGGCATTATTCAGCTTGCCTCGCGTTACACCGTGGCTCGCATGATGGAGCGCGACGACTTCACCAAGCGTTTTAAGGGTGGGGTGCCGATCTCGGTGCACGAGTTTTTATACCCGTTGATGCAGGGCTATGACTCGGTCGCCTTGAAATCCGATCTTGAACTTGGCGGCACGGATCAAAAATTTAATCTACTGGTGGGGCGCGAGCTGCAAAAAGAGTATGGCCAAGAACCACAATGCATTTTGACCATGCCGCTCTTAGAAGGCCTTGATGGCGTCGAAAAGATGTCTAAGTCCAAAAACAATTACATTGGGATTGGTGAGGCGCCCGACTCGATGTTTGGCAAATTGATGTCGATTTCTGACACCTTGATGTGGCGCTATTTTGAGCTACTGTCGTTTGACAGCCTTGAAGACATCGCCAAGCTGCGTGCCGAAACCGAAGCTGGGCGTAATCCTCGCGACGCTAAAGTCCAGTTGGCTCAAGAAATCATTACGCGCTTTCACTCAAAGCAGGCTGCGCAAGAGGCGCTGGCCAACTTCGAGGCAAGGTTTCGCGACGGCGCCATCCCTGACGATATGCCCGAAATGACCTTGGTCGGTGCCCCGCTTGGGGTGCTTAAGGTACTGCGTGAGGCTGGTCTGGTCACCTCAGGTACTGAAGCGCAGCGTAATGTTGAACAAGGTGGTGTCAAGATCGATAGCGTTAAAGTCGAAGACAAAGGCTTGCAACTGCCGGCAGGCACCTATGTGATTCAGGTGGGTAAACGTAGATTTGCGCGCGTCACCTTATCCTAGCCCGTTAGCCTAGCCCTTGAGCCCTTGGGCGTGACGCCAGAACACAGGCGCTAGCAGGGGCATACGTGTTCCCCACGGGCGAGACCCCGCTGGGCGAAGTACACTACAGCCAACTAATTTTGCAGGCTCGCCAGGAACCCCTATGTTTGACCGTAAATTGACCCTTGATCGCGTTGACCCAGCTGTTTGGGCTGCGATCCAACAAGAAGACACTCGCCAAGAGCAGCATATCGAGCTGATCGCGTCTGAAAACTACGCCAGCCCCGCGGTGATGCAGGCGCAGGGTACGCAGATGACGAACAAGTATGCAGAGGGCTATCCTGGCAAGCGTTATTACGGTGGCTGCGAGTACGTCGATATCGTCGAGCAGCTCGCCATTGATCGTCTGAATGTTTTGTTTGGCGCCGAAGCGGCCAACGTTCAGCCTAACTCGGGTTCGCAGGCGAATCAGGCGGTGTATTTGGCGTTTTTAAAGCCTGGTGACTCTGTGTTGGGGATGAGCTTGGCTGAAGGCGGTCACTTAACCCACGGCGCCAGCGTCAACTCCTCGGGCAAACTGTATAACTTTCATCAATATGGTTTAGACGCCAACGAGGTGCTTGATTACGATAAGGTCGAGCACTTGGCTAAAACACAAAAGCCCAAAATGATTGTGGCGGGTGCTTCAGCCTATTCGTTACGTATGGATTTTGAACGCTTGGCCCGCATTGCAAAAGATAACGGTGCCTTGTTGCTTGTTGATATCGCGCATTATTCAGGCTTGGTGGCCGGTGGCGCTTATCCTAACCCTGTGCCTTATGCTGACTTTGTCACATCAACCACGCACAAGTCTTTGCGCGGCCCACGTGGCGGGGTCATCATGATGAAAGCCGAACACGAAAAAGCGATCAATTCGGCAATTTTTCCAGGTATTCAGGGCGGGCCCTTGATGCATGTAATCGCGGCCAAAGCGGTGGCGTTTCACGAGGCGGCAACGCCTGAGTTTAAAACTTACGCGGCGCAGGTTGTTAAAAATGCGCAGGTGTTGGCGCAGACACTGATTAAGCGCGGTTTGCGCATCGTGTCTGGTCATACCGAAAGCCATGTGATGCTGGTTGATTTGCGCGCCAAGGGCGTCAACGGTAAAGAGACCGAGGCCGTTTTGGGCCAGGCGCACATCACGGTCAATAAAAACGCTATCCCCAACGACCCCGAAAAACCCTTTGTTACAAGCGGTATTCGTTTAGGGACGCCAGCGATGACGACTCGTGGCTTCAAAGAGGCTGAGGCTGAACTCACCGGCAATCTGATTGCTGATGTGCTTGATCAGCCACGTGACGCAGCCAATATCGCAGCCGTGCGCGCACGTGTCAATGCGCTGACGGCAGGCTTCCCGGTTTATCGATAACCAAGGGCGCCGATGAAGTGTCCCTTCTGCGGGCATCCCGATACGCAAGTGGTCGACTCGCGCGGGGCGGACGAGGGCGATTTTATTCGCCGTCGCCGACGTTGCGTCGAGTGCGATCGGCGGTTTACGACTTACGAGCGCCCCGAGCTTTCGATGCCTTCGGTGGTTAAGCGCAATGGGAGTCGTCACGATTATGAGGCAGGCAAGTTGCGCGCGAGCTTATCGCTTGCGTTACGCAAACGCCCGATCAGTACCGAAGATGTTGACGCGGTGGTGATGCGTATTGAAGACAAATTGCTGACAAGTGGCGAGCGCGAAGTATCTACCGAATTTTTGGGTGAACTCGTGATGGCCGAACTTAAAAAACTTGATAAAGTCGCCTACGTGCGGTTTGCTTCGGTTTATAAAAGTTTTGAAGATATTGGCGAATTTGTTGAGGCGATTCGCGAGATGCAGGGCCCACCTTTGCGGCGCAAGACATGAACCAGCCTTATACGCGCGGTATGGATACGCGCAATCCTGAGCAGGATGTTTTTTTCATGCGTCAGGCGCTTGCCTTAGCCGAGGGGGCGTTGTACGTGCCTTCGCCTAATCCGCGTGTCGGTTGTTTGATCGTACGTGAGGGCCAAGTGTTGGGCCGAGGTGCGACGCAGGTGGTGGGTAGCCACCATGCCGAGATCATGGCGTTAAACGACATGAAGGCCAAGGGGTTTAGTGCTCAGGGTGCGACGGTGTACGTCACGCTCGAGCCCTGCAGCCATCATGGCCGCACGCCGCCTTGCGTGGATGCCTTAATCGCGGCGGGTCCCAAGCGCGTGGTATTTGCCCACTTTGATCCGAACCCTAGTGTTGCTGGGCGCGGGATGCGCGGCTTGCGCGAGGCTGGCATTGAGGTCAACGTGGGCGTGTGCGCAGAGCTGGCACTTGAGTTGAATCCGGGGTTTGTCTCGCGCATGACGCGTGGCATGCCCTATGTCTGGATGAAAGCGGCTGCGTCGCTCGATGGGCGTACCGCGTTAAACAATGGCGTTTCACAATGGATCACTGGCCCCGAGGCGCGTGCCGATGGACACCATTGGCGTGCTCGTAGTTGCGTGGTGCTAACGGGCATTGGCACTGTGCGCGCCGATAATCCAAAAATGACTGTGCGACATGTCGTGACCCCACGGCAACCCAAGCGTGCGGTGATTGATCCCGGCTTTGAAATTGATGAAGACGCCGCCGTGTTGGCGGGCGGCGATGCGTTTGTTTTTGTCGGTGACAGCAACTCCGAAAAGGCTGCACGGTTCGCTGCACGTGGTGTGCAAGTGGTGTGTGTGCCAGAGGCTGGCGCACCGCCAGTCGGACAAACGCGCCGTCGCATTGATATGCGCGCGATGATGCAATGGTTGGCTGCGCAAGGGCATAACGAAGTGCATTGCGAAGCGGGTTCGGGCTTAAACGGTGCGCTGCTTGACTCTGGCTGTGTCGATGAGTTGCTGGTGTATATGGCACCCATGCTGCTGGGCGAGGGTCGAAGCATGGCGCAGTTGCCGGTGCTCACGCAACTTGAGGGCGCTAAGCGCTACGAGTTCATTGAGGTCAAGCAGTTGGGCACCGATATCAGAGTGCGCGCGCGCCTGCCTGAGCGGTGGCGCGAACTGATGCAAAGTATTCATTTAATTGAAAGTCACACAGGTAAGGTGTAAGAGTATGTTTACCGGAATCGTCGCGGCAGTTGGTCAGATTCAAAGTATCGAACCCTTCGCGGGCGACAAAGCTGATACGGGCGTGCATATCAAGATTCACGCGGGTGGTTTAGAGTTGGCTGACGTAGGCCTAGGGGATTCGATCGCGATTCAAGGTGCATGCATGACGGTGGTGTCCAAGCACGCTGATGGTTTCTCGGTGGATGTCTCACGCGAAAGTCTGCGCTTGACGATGGGGCTTGATGCCCTAGGCCCTGTGAACTTAGAAAAATCCTTGCGCATCGGCGATCAGATCGGGGGGCATTTGGTGTCAGGCCATGTGGATGGCTTGGGCGAAGTGGTGAAGTTTGAGCCAGTGGGCGAGTCGTGGGAGCTTATTGTGCAAGCCCCCGCTACGCTTGCAGCCTTTTTAGCCTATAAGGGATCGATTACCGTGAACGGCGTGAGCCTAACTGTGAATCGTGTAGACGATGTAGCGGGTGGCACCCGCTTTAGTATTAATTTGATCCCGCATACGATCGCCGTGACCACCTTGCAACATTTAAAGGTGGGTCAACGCGTCAATCTTGAGGTGGACACGATCGCGCGCTATGTGCAGCGGATGTTGTCGTTGTCGAAATAGTTTTAAAACCATAATCGAGCAAGCACCAACACCAGTCCGCCCATGCAAAGCACGGGCAGTGGGTTGATTGTTTTAAAACGCCAAAATATCCCGGCAGATACAGCTGCGATTAACCAAGGCATGACGCCGCCCGAGGCTGAGCGCAGGATGATGATTGCGCTGGTCAGCAACAGCCCCGAAGCTAAGGGAGCGAGGGCGTTTTGCACGATTGTTGTCCAGGGTCTGTCATAACTTTTATTCCAGGCGCGCGTCACAAAATACGCCAAGATGGTTGAAGGCCCAAACAACGCAAGCGAGGCGACCAAGGCACCTTGCCAGCCACTGACTTGCCAGCCAATCAAGGTTGCCAATAAGGCGCCTGGGCCAGGTGCCGCACGCGAGATCGCAAACAAATCGATAAATTGTGCGTGGGTCAGCCAGTGATAAACATCGACGGCCTGCAGATGCATATCGCCCACGACACTTTGCCCGCCGCCTACCGATATTAGGGATAACGGTGCAAAGACAACGAACAAATCTAAATAAATGTTTGAGGTTTTCATCGGACACGCGACCTTGTCGGTTTAGAGCCGATACGCTTTTGATGAATATTGGCAAACACGAGCCCGACAAGCGCCAAGCCCAGAATGACGGGTACGAGCGGGAGTTTTAACAAAAACAGTGCGATAAAAACTGAAATACTGAGCGCGAGCGGCCATAAGCCTAAGCGATATGAGCGTTTAAGCCCGCGTATCCCAATCGACGCCGTGAGCCCCATCGCACTTGCGGCCAAGCCTTCAAGAAAATCGTGAATCCAGCTGATTGAACCCAAATCAAGCAAGACAATACTGAGCAGCACTGCCAAGATCATTGGGGGCACGATTAAAGCCATTACCGATACCAGTCCGCCCAGTCCGCCACGCAGTTTGTGGCCGATATGCAGGGCTAAGTTGGCGACATTGGGCCCGGGCAAAATCTGACTGATCGTAAGCGCGCTCATGAACTCGTCTTCGGTCAAAAAGTGATAACGATCCACAAAGTCACGGTACATCCAGCCTGAGATGCCTCCACCAAAACTGGTTGCGCCAATTTTGGCGAACAGAATAAAAAGTAGCCCGAGTGTTGGGGCTGGCGTGGGCGAGGCCGGAGGTGTTGGGGTAAGCGTAGATGCTGACATGACCGCTAGTATAGGCATCGGCGGCCTAGGCTGCAGGGGTGTGGTTCAAGCGGGGTTGCGCAAGTGCCTCTGTTAGAATGCAAGGCTTGTTACAGCGGACAGGTGGCCGAGCGGTTGAAGGCGCACGCCTGGAAAGCGTGTATACGTTCATAGCGTATCGGGGGTTCGAATCCCCCTCTGTCCGCCAAAACTTAAGTTTCGAACCTGCTATGCAGAGATTAGATATGCCACGAGCCCCGCACAGTGCGGGGCTTTGCGTTTCTACCTCTTGACTGCGACCTGCCGCAGCGACCCGTAAAAGGCGTCTCAAACCCCGTTTGTCTCAAAACCTCATGACTTTTTACGCGTCGGTTCAGAGGTTGGTCGCTGGTCATTTAGGCGAGAAAGCTGTGAACCTTGGCGAACGGCGGTTAGTTGTTCAGATCGCTTTGAGTTTAGTCGCGTAATGCCACGAACTGTCCTTATTGATTCTGACAGGCTGCGCGAGCTCAACGCCGCCATCTCGACCGCCAATTCCAGCCAATCTGGCCAGCCCTTGTCTGGCGGTAGATAGTTTTACGTCGGTGTCTTGGGATGATTTGATGAAGAGCTATCTGAAGCTGGTGATTCAGTATTCTGAGTGCGCTGGCAAACACGACGCACTAACCAATTTCAAATCCGGCCCGTTGGTCAGCAGATAACTAAAAGTAACAACGGTAGCAAAAGGGGCAGCTCGCTGAGGGTTTGTTTTTCGTCACCCTAGGATTAGGGTGGCGGCATACCGATTATCAACGAACTATTAGGCAGGCCCGCCAGCAAACCCCTTAATCTTTGTCCGCTCGAGCCTAACAGTGACAGTCAAGTTAATTAAGCCTTCGCTAGATAAGGGAGTTCCTAAATCCAGTTAGACTCTTAAAAAAACTGAAGGCTAAGAGTCGGTGACTGACTCATTTAAAATGACAATCAGAACGCTGCAGTGTGCGGTTTCGATCAGGGCTTTAGATTTGAAGCTGCCCCACCAGCGCGCGGCCCAATTGTCCTTGTGTTTATGAGCAACGATGATCAGGTCACAATGTTGTTGCATGGAGTAGTTTGCAATCTCTATCGCTGGGTCGCCTGTCAGCGCAACGCCTTGAGCGTTATATCCAGCTTCTTTAAGCGACTGCACGCCACTATTTAGGATTTTATTTTGCACCTGATGATCGTGCGCACGGTCATCACCCACAAAGGCACCTTCCATCCCAACGGATGTATAGAAATTTGGAAGGACGGTAAGTAAGGTGATTTGTGCAGATGGCCAGTTCGTGAGATCTTTACATCCAATTAAGGCTTGTTGATCAAGGTCAGAACCGTCGTAGGCAAGCAAAATATTTTTATACATATCAGCCTCCAGAATTTTCGCCAAATGGGTATTTCAGCAAATGCAACTTGTGGGTGGGGTTGTTAAATTAGATGCTTCATATGCAGTCTGTTAACAGGATAAACCCTCGTTGGTACGAGGAAAATAAATCATTTAAAAAAATTTGGGGTTTTCCCTGCACGTTATGGGTGCCAATTGATGAATTTCTGGTTTGCAGACTGGGCAGCTGTTAAGTCCGGATCCGAAATTCGAGTTATGAAAAGATCCTATCTCGCTAGACAACAAACACAATCACCGTCCCGCCATGACAAAAACAACGACGCTTAGCAAAATTCCAAAAGGGGTTTGGGCCCTCGGATTCGTCAGCATGCTAATGGACATTTCTTCAGAGATGGTCCATAGCCTACTACCGCTTTTCATGGTGGGGGTCATGGGCGCGAGCGCCCTGACGGTTGGTCTGATTGAGGGCCTGGCCGAGGCAACTGCGCTCATCGTCAAGGTGTTTTCGGGCGCACTGAGTGACTATATTGGTAAGCGCAAGGGACTCGCCTTATTCGGCTATGCGCTGGGTGCGTTCACCAAACCGCTGTTTGCTATCGCACCTACCATGGGGATCGTGCTGACT
>CAMBZR010000022.1 GCA_945872285.1 Bordetella parapertussis
TTGCCACAAGCGGCAACTGAGGCCGAAGTCAACGCCGCGATCGACGCCGCCCTAGCAGAAGTGCAAGCACAAGGCATTACCGGCAACCCTGCCATGGGTAAAGTCATGGCGCTCTTAAAACCAGCTTTAGCCGGTCGCGCCGACATGTCACTGTTGTCTGCGCTGGTTAAAGCAAAGCTCGGCTGAGCCAGCGCCCGCCCGACGTGACGCGAGGTTGACGCGGTCAGCGTCAAAGGCCTGTTAAAGCGGCTTTACGCGGCCTTCGCTCGGTATTTGGCCTTTAGTACTTTGAACGAAGCCGAGGCTTTCGCAATCAGTTTACCCTCGGTATCTAACACTTCACCCTCGCAAAAAGCAATCGACGAACCGCGTCGCAGGCAACGCGCCTGAATCGTCAAGTCGGTCACCGCGGGCTCAAAACAGCTCACGGTGATGTCGATCGTTGCCATGCCGATCCCCAGAGGGTCAACCGAACGACCCGCCGCACTGAGGGTGAAATCAAGCAGGCTCATCAGCGCACCGCCATGAATGTGGCCGCGGCTATTCAGTAAATCATCGCGAATTTTTAACCGTGTCACAGCACGTTCGTCTGCACACAGCACGGGCTCTACACCTAAAAATTTCAGGTAGGGGATATCAAGACCAAAATAAGTGGACGGTTCAAAAGGTTCGGACACAATGCGCTTTTTAAGAAAATTGAAATTGACGTTGTAGACCAACGCTTTATTTTTTATTGGCGGGTCGAGCGCTCGGCATGTAGCGGGTACATGTCCAGACGCCAAACTGCAAGGCATCGTGCATCGCGGCAAGTGCGGCCGCGTCCCATATGTTGACACCCGCCAAACGGACGGTGATTTCAGAATTTTTATCATCTAAGGCGCGGATATCGACCTGACCATAGCGCCCACTCCCCAGGCCGTTTGTCACAAAAACCTGTGCCGTGCGAGCGGCCGAATCAAGTTGTCCTTTAACGGGTAGATCGCCCTCATCGCTCCAGCACTCTCTGGCTTGCACCAGGGCGAGTTGATAGACCTCTTGGTAGGCGCGCGGCAGCACAAAGGTTTCTTTAGGTGAGTTTGCCGACTCAAGCCCGACGCAGCCTGTCAAAAACAGGAGGGTCAAAATCGACATGACCGCCGACATCCCCGTCGGCATCAACACCGACAGACATTTTATTTTGTTCAACATAGTTTTTGCTCTCAGACAACCTGCGCTCAAATCATATTTTAGCGTTAATGCTAGCCTTGAGCCTTCGCAAAGACTTTTCTCTCGTCACCGTATACGTAAGCTCACTTGTCCGCGCACTTCTCACCAAACTTTTAGCCTCACGGGCGCCCTCCTCTCATGTCCCCTAAAAATACTCTCGCCCACCCGACGCACTACAGCCCAAGCGCCAGCCAGCGCGGCTGGTTCGTTGTCGCCGCCTTATTGGGCCTGACGGCTGTCGCCTTGGGTGCCGTGGCCTCGCACGCGTTAGCCGACCCCTTGGCTGCGCGGGCTGTCGAACGCGCCTCGCTGTATCAATTGATTCACGCCGTCGTCTTGCTCTTTGCCGCCGGCTTAACCGGTTACCTTGCGCTGGGCGCGCGTTGTTTTTTACTCGCAGGCACCGTCTTGTTTTGTGGCTCGATCGAGCTTAAGTACTTGTTCTCAGTCACAAATGCCAGCGCCTTTGCACCCGCTGGAGGCGTTTGTCTGATGCTCGGTTGGCTGCTGCTCGGTGCCTCGGCGCTGAGACGCGGCACACCCAACAATTAACACTCTCTCACCCGCGCGCCCCACGCGAGCTCGCATCGGTGGTAAAAAGCTATTTGATGAGTGCCTCACTCTGCACTATTTTATTGACTCTTGATCAACACAACGACCCATGACAATACGAGACAAAGCTTATATCGTTGGTGCCTACGAGCACCCTACCCGCAAAGCACCTGATAAGTCGGTGGCGCAAATTCACGCTGAATCGGCTAAGGGCGCACTTGCCGATGCCGGTTTGTCGCTCAGCGACATCGACGGCTATTACTGCGCCGGTGACGCACCCGGTTTGGGCATGCTCAACATGGCCGACTACATGGGTCTCACAAAATTGCGCCATGTCGACTCAACCGAGACCGGTGGCTGCTCTTATCTGATTCATGTCTCGCACGCCGCGCAGGCGATTGCAGCGGGTAAGTGCAAAATCGCCCTGATTACTCTGGCCGGTCGCCCGCGCTCGGCTGGCTCGTCAGGCATGCAGCCGCGCAGTTGGGGCGTAGACATTCCTGACGTGCCCTTTGAAGCGCCGTTTGGTCCAGTCACAGTCAACAGCTATGCCATGGTTGCCGCACGGCACATGTACGAATACGGCACCACAGCCGAGCAATTGGCCTGGATTAAAGTGGCTGCATCGCATCATGCGCAACACAACCCACACGCCATGCTGCGTGACGTTGTCACCGTCGAAGACGTGGTGAACTCTCCCTTGGTCTCAACACCTTTGCATCGTCTGGATTGCTGCGTGGTCAGTGATGGCGGCGGCGCCTTGATTGTCGCTCACCCAGATATCGCCAAGTCGCTTAAACGGCCGCTGGTGAAGGTACGTGGCGCGGGTGAAGCGCTTAAAGGTCAGTTAGGCGGTCATGTTGACTTAACCTACTCGGGCGCACGCGCTTCGGGCGCAGCTGCCTTCGCAGAAGCGGGCCTGACGCCTCAAGACATTAAATACGCTTCGATCTATGACAGCTTTACCATCACGGTCTTGATGCAGCTTGAAGATCTCGGTTTTTGCAAAAAAGGCGAAGGTGGAAAATTCGTCTCAGACGGCAATCTGATTTCAGGAGTTGGCAAACTACCTTTTAATACCGATGGCGGTGGCTTGTGTAATAACCACCCTGCTAACCGCGGCGGCATTACAAAGGTCATTGAGGCGGTGCGTCAATTGCGCGGCGAAGCTCATCCTGCCGTACAAGTTAAAAACTGCGATCTTGCCCTCGCACATGGCACAGGCGGCCTGCTTGGCGCGCGCCACGGCAGTGCAACCCTGATTCTGGAGCGTGCATAATCATGACTATGATGTATCAACCTAACCCCCTCCCGGCACCTGTCAAAGAACCCGGCAACGAACCCTTTTGGGATGCTGCTAAAAACGGTAAGTTTTTAGTTAAATATTGCACCTCGTGCAAGAAGCCACACTGGTATCCGCGTGCGCTTTGCCCTTTCTGTTTTGGTGAGACCGAATGGAAAGAAGGCTCAGGCAAAGGCGTCATTTACTCGTTAAGCGTCATGCAGCGCGGCAACCCTAATCCTTATTGCATCGCCTACGTCACGCTCGAAGAAGGCGTCACGATGATGACGCAAATTGTCGATTGTGATTTGGCGGCTTTAAAAATTGGGCAGCACGTCAAGCTGGTGTTTAAACCCACCGAAGGTGATGGGCCACCCGTACCAATGTTTACGCCGGGTTAAATAAAAGCGCATAAAAAAAAGGATCCGCAAGGATCCTTTTTTTTGTCTGACGAACGTCTGAGACAACTTAGTATTCAAAATGCACGCGAAGCGACCAGGCAACAGGCTGGCATGTCGATTATTTCGGCCTCGGTGCCAAGTGCCGCAAAAAAGACTCGCATCAGATTCTTTCGTTAAGCGCTATCCTTTCAAAGAGGTTTTACTTCTTAGGATACAAGGCTGCATTGATCAGATCATCAAAATACGCGAGATTGTCACGCACATCGTGATTTTTTCCGTTCGCTCTGAGCGTGCCGTTGGCGAACTGAAAATTTGCCCTTAAGCCTTCGCGAGTTTCAGTCGCGATCCCTAACATAAGCGCCAGGCGTTTTTGCGTGTTGTCGATGATGCGGCCTTGCGCTTCAAGTTTGCCGTTGGCTTTGACAGACTGCGCAACTGAGAACTGAGCGGCTGTGGTGCCGGCCGGTTTGCTGACCTCAAGCAAAAAATCACCCTTGATGGAACCGGTACCCATTTTTGCGTTGATTTGCGGCAAGCCTACTGAAAATCCTTTAGCCACTAAATTCTGTAATGCACCACTCGCACGGGACTTTTCGTCAGCGGTCAGGTTGCGAAAGTCATTGGAATCGGTGCTGATCGCCGAAAGCGTGTCAACGCTCTCGATATCCAACCCTTTGACGACAAACTCAAGCAGTAACTCACTGAGTTTTTGGCCGGCAACCGTCAGGCTCGCAATCTTTGGAATCACTTTTAGCTCTAGCTTGTCACCGACTTGAGCGCTTGCGACCTGCACGCCAATCGTTTCTGCTGTGGCCTCTTTTGTGCTGAGTTTGTTGATTGAGAGTTGTAGCGTACCAAGGCCACGCGCTCGATTTTGAATATCGCCGGTAAAACTCAGGCCTTGTATGTCGAGCGCATGGCCCTCACCCCGTGAACTGATCCGCTCGGTTTTCCAGTCAAGCGCAAGCGTTTTTTCACCCCAGGCGATATTGCCACTAGAAGGCGACAGATGAAACAACTCTTTGCCCTGCTTCATCGCCAGTTCAGGAAGTTTTAAGGTCGATAACGCCTTGCCACCATAGGCCAGTTTGCCCTGCCCTTGCAATTTAATTTCCGAACCAAATAAGCGGTTGAACTCGGTACCTGATTGACCCACGGGTTTCACTGCCCAGTTAAAACGCATCGACGAGGAAGGCAGCAAGAGGTGCTCGAGGTTGTAGTTGACCTGCAACGCAAAGAGTTGTTTGCCACTTTTTGCGTCAACCGCGACATCGTTAAAGCGAATTTCGAACTGCCCGCTAGAGGCGAACAACCCTTGTTTGTGATCGACCTCAGCCATACGTATTGCGGTATCTTGACCCGCTTTCGCAGCGATTTTGGTGATCAGCGCGGTCGCCGAACGACCGACGTAGATACTTGCACCAAGCCAGGCCGCCACTGAGACGGCAAGTAATAAAACGAGTGAGATTAATATTTTTTTCAATTGAGTGCTCTGTTTAAGTGACTACGTTCAAAAAGGTGACTGAAAAAAGTCCTGACGTTAGCGACCAAACTCGGCCGACAGTTCGCCTGCACGCGTATTGGCTGCCGCCATGGCTTGCGCCACGATATTTGAAAAATCTAATTGCATAAACACATCGAGTGCGGCGGCCGTCGTACCGCCTGTTGAGGTGACCCGTTCGCGCAAAACCGAAGGTGACTCGGTCGACTCTGCGGCTAATTTAGTCGAACCCGCCAGCGTTGCAAGTGCGAGGGAGCGGGCCTGCGTGGCCGACAACCCAAGCGCCTGCGCACCCGCAATCAAGGCTTCTAAAAACAAAAATACATAAGCCGGACCGCTGCCAGACAACGCAGTCACGGCATCGAGAGCCTGATCGCTCTCGACCCAGACGACTTGCCCAACTGCACCCAAGACTTTGGCGGCGATATCTTGCTCGGGTTGTGGCAGGCCCGCGACGGCGGCCATTCCGGTCACGCCTGCCGCAACCAACGCTGGCGTGTTTGGCATACACCGCACGACTCGCGTAAACGGTTGTGTGGGAGTGCCTAGCCAAGTGGTCAGCGACGCCATTGAAATACCCGCTGCGATACTAATGACAAGGGTATTTGGTGTTAACCAGGGCTTGCACTGCAAGACAACCTCGCGCATCTGCTGCGGCTTGACCGCAAGGATCCAAACCTGTTGCGCGCCAAGCGTTTGGTCGGGCGCAGAGGCAACGCTGATGCCGCGTGCCTGCCACTGTTGGCGTAAGGTGTTGGCGACTTCAACGACGTGCAAACTGTTCGCCGCGCAGCCTTGGCCGAGCAAGCCTGAAACAAGCGCGTTGGCCATATTGCCACCGCCAATAAAAGCGATCGAAGGAAAACGATTCATAAGGACACCCGAGAGACAACGATGGTTACGCGCGTTGACAGGGTTGCGCACGTTAAAACTAAACATTCCAAGGTCTTAAGAAAAAATTGTAGTCTGAAAAAAAATCCCGCAAAAGATCGCAAAGCCTATCCAGGTATTGTGTAAAAACGCCCGGAAACACGCCTCACGCTGGCGCTGCCGAATCCAATAAAGGTGTAGCACCGCCAGCGCGGCGCCGGCAAAAAGCCCAAGCCCATACGGCCAGCCATAACCGAGCAGCCATCCAGCGACACCGAGCAGTACAAAGGTCAGTACATAAGACACCGCTACGAAGAATACATCGTACCGACCAAACGTGATGGCTGAGGTTTTCAGACCCAAGCGAAGATCATCGTCGCGATCAACCATCGCGTATTCTGTATCGTAGGCAATCGCCCAAAAGACGTTTGCCAAAAGCATTAACCACGCGACCGGGGGAACCGTCTCTAATACCGCAGCAAACCCCATCGGAATCCCAAAGCCAAAAGCAATACCCAGATAGGCCTGAGGAATCGCAAAAAAACGTTTAAAGAGGGGATACGTCACCGCCAGTAAAGCTGCCACCAAGGCAAGCTGCAGCGTCAGGCGGTTCAGCGGCCACACGAGCGCTAAACTCAGCAGACCTAGCACTGCTGCGACGCCTAAGGCCTCGCCGGGCCGGATCAAACCTGCAGTCAAGACGCGCTGTTCAGTTCGCTGTACGTGCAAATCAATATCGCGATCAAAATAATCATTCATCGCGCAACCCGCCGAACGCATCAAGATTGTTCCTAGGATAAAAATCGCTAAGACTTTAAAGCTTGGCCATCCATTTGACGCGGCAAACACCGCCCACAAGGTCGGCCATAGCAAAAGCAAGATGCCGATCGGTTTATCGATTCGAATCAAGCGTCCATATAACCAGAGGCGCTGTTGCATGTTTAAGACTTTTTCTTGGCGGTAGGTTCAAGCATTTGTACCCCCTCTAGGCCGCAGGCGAACACCGCCTGCGCCAGCGTTTCGATGGCCACCATGCGAGGGTAGCTTTTACGCCATGCAAGTACAACGCGGCGATCCGGCACTGGTTTGTCAAACTTGATATAGCGCAATAAAGTATTGTTGCGCTCGGACTCAGGTACAGAGGTTAGCGGCATCACGGTGATGCCAATGCCGGCTGCCACCATGTGGCGGATGGTTTCAAGTGAAGACCCTTCAAAGGTTCTTTGAATCCCCTCACTGGCCGCCGCAAAGCGAGACAGCTCTGGACACACTTCGAGGACTTGATCTCGAAAGCAATGACCGCTTCCGAGCAACAGCATATTCTGCTGTTTAAGGTCTTCGGCCGAGATCGACTTGCGATTCGCCCAAGGATGGCTCGCTGGAATCACCACAACAAAAGGCTCGTCATACAGCGCGCGCGTCGCAAGCCCCGCCTCGGGCAGTGGTAAGGCCAGAATGGCGCAATCGATTTCGCCCTGTCTGAGCAATTCGATTAATTTGACTGTGAAGTTTTCTTGTAATACCAAGGGCATTTGTGGCGTACAGGAGATGTGCCATGGTACAAGTTTGGGTAATAAATATGGCCCGATCGTGTGGATCACCCCCACACGTAACGCCCCAGCCAGGGGGTCGTTACCATGGCGGGCAAGTTCTTTTAAATTGGCGCTTTCTTCAAGCACTTTTTGTGCCTGTGAAACCAATGTTTGCCCAATGACCGTGACGCCAACTTCAGAACCACCGCGCTCAAAAATCGTGACGCCCAGTTCGTCTTCTAGCTTACGGATGGCAACAGACAAGGTCGGCTGACTCACAAAACAGGCTTCAGCCGCGCGTCCAAAGTGTCTTTCGCGTGCGACCGCCACAATGTATTTCAGTTCAGTCAACGTCATCTTTGTTTGAGCCTATAAAAAACTAACTGCGTAAAAAGTCTTCGCGTCCACGCATCCAACGCGCCAAATGACGCTCGACAATATGAGGTGCATTTTTTCTTAAATCTGTTGCGACTTCACGCGCGGCGACGACCAAGGCGCTATCGGTCGCGAGGTCGGCAAAACGTAGCAGTGTGACGCCGGATTGCCTTGAACCCAATAACTCGCCCGGACCACGCAAATCAAGATCTCGTTGTGCGATTTCAAAACCATCCTGAGTCTCGTACATTGCACGTAAACGCTGGCGCGCCAAAATAGATAACGGCGTTTGATATAGCAACACACAGGCCGACTTTGCAACGCCTCGTCCGACTCGACCGCGTAGCTGATGCAGTTGTGCCAAACCAAAACGCTCGGCGTGTTCAATGACCATCAACGAGGCGTTCGGCACATCGACACCGACTTCGATCACGGTCGTTGCAACCAGCACATCTATCTTTGCCTCACGAAACGCTTTCATCACCTGCGCTTTTTCTGTTTGGTGTAATTGCCCGTGCACCAAGCCCACGCGACACTCAGGAAGCGCTTGGGTGAGCGCCAAATGCGTATCAACCGCAGTTTGAAGATCGAGCGTTTCGCTCTCTTGCACCAGCGGACACACCCAATACACTTGCTGACCGGTTGCACAGGCTTGTGCCACGTGGGCGACGACCTCGTCGCGCCGCGCACTTGAAATCAGTTTTGTGAGTACCGGCGTGCGCCCGGGCGGCAGCGTATCAATCGACGAGACCTCAAGATCGGCATAAAAAGTCATTGCCAGCGTGCGAGGAATCGGCGTGGCGCTCATGGTCAGTTGGTGCGGCACAAAATCATCTGAGGCCACAAACGCAGCGCCGGTCTGTGTGTCTTGCCCCTTACGGGATAACGACAAACGTTGTGCCACGCCAAAACGGTGCTGCTCATCGACGATGACCAACCCAAGGTCGAAAAACTCGACCGTGTCTTGTATCAACGCTTGCGTGCCCACGACCAGGCGGGCACGGCCACCAGAAATTGCTTCGTTGGCTAGTTTGCGGGCTTTGGGCGTAATGCTGCCTGTCAGCCAACACACCTCGATTCCCAACGGTTCACACCACATTTTTAATTTTTGGTAGTGTTGTTCGGCCAAAATCTCGGTGGGAGCCATCAAGGCGACCTGCACGCCCGCGTCGATGGCCTGCAACGCTGCGAGCGCCGCCACAACCGTTTTTCCGCTACCGACATCACCTTGCAATAAGCGATACATCGGAAACTCGCGCTGCAAATCGGCGCTGATCTCACCCACTACTCTTGCTTGGGCGGACGTCAGACTGAAGGGCAGCGCCTTGAGCAGGCGCGCGCAAAGGCTTTCGGGCTTGCTGTTCAGTGTCAACTTTCGGGCAAGCAGACTGCGTCTGGCATCGCGCGCCGCCGCCAAAGACAACTGCTGCGCAAGCAACTCGTCAAACTTAATACGTAGCCAAGACGGATGCGTGTGCTCAATCAGAGCCTGCGCATCCATGTCGGGCGTGGGTCCGTGCAGCGTGCAAATCGCCAGACTAAACGTCTGCAAACCTAGTTTTTTGACTAAGTCGGCTTCAAGCGTGTCGTTGAGTTCAGCTGAAGCGAGCGCCTGCAGGATGGCTTTACGCAGACTAGGTTGTGACAGGCCGTCGGTCGTCGGATAGACCGGCGTTAACGCTGCAGGCAGCGGTGAATCGGCCACCGTCACTTTGGGGTGAATGATTTCGTAGCCATGCAAGCCGCCTCGCACTTCGCCGCGTACTCGCCAGCGACGACCCACTTGCATTTGCTGCTGTTGATTCGGATAAAAAGTCAGCCAGCGCAAACCGATCACGCCGCTTTCGTCTTGTAAAACCGCAGTCAATTGCCGGCGGGGTTGATAACTGGCCTCTGAGCGGATCACCACGCCTTGAATCTGCGCTGAGCGCCCCGGTCGCAGAACCGCAATCGGCATGATCTCGGTTTCGTCTTCGTAGCGAAGGGGCAAATGCAAGATCAAGTCTTGGGCGCTGCGCAAGCCAAGTTTTTCGAGCCTCTGTTTAGTCGTGCTAAGCGCTTTTGGCTGGGCCGGCGCCGCGACCTTACGGGCAGTACGAGATGACACCTTGGTAGGATCCGAAGACACGCTGGCTGAACCGTTTGCGCGAGCCGTTAAATAACGATGATGGCCTCGATTTCAAACTGCGCACCCTTAGGCAGACTGGCAACACCCACGGTTGAACGTGCCGGAAAAGGCTCTGGAAGGAGTTCGGCCATGATGCTATTGGCAATCGCGAACTGCCCCAAGTCAGTCAGAAACAAAGTGAGCTTAACGATGCTGTCCAGACGCCCTCCTGCGGCCTCAATCACCGCTTGCATATTGGCAAACGACTGACGCACCTGCGCTTGGAAATCTTCTGAGACCATGATGCCCGTGGCAGGCATTAACCCGATCTGCCCAGATAAATACACGGTTCGCCCGGCCAGCGCGACAACCGCCTGCGAATACGGGCCAACAGCGGCGGGCGCAGCGTTGGTATGAATGATTGCTTTAGACATGGACGTCATCCTTTAATTAACTATTGAAGTGTAACATTCAATAGTTAAAACATAAATGACGGGCGCAACTAACTGTCAATGGCGTCCATTCCCAATTCTCTGAGCTTGCGGGTAATGGTGTTACGACCCATGCCTAAGCGGGCGGCGGCCTCAACGCGCCGACCTCGGCAGACCTCGAGCGAAGACTGCAGCAGTGCACGCTCAAACTGCCGAGTGAGCGCCGTCCAGACCTCGGGCTCTGAACGCGACAAACGCACATTTGCGTCAAGCGCCAGCAACTGCTGCCACGTTTGCCCAATGACGGGTGTGCTGTCGGGGCCAAGGCGAGTCAGTGCCTCTTTGGCCGCGCGAACTTCGGGGGGCAGGTCTCCCACTTCGACGACTTGCCCTGGTGCCATGACCGTAAGCCAATGACAAAAATTCTCGAGTTGGCGCACATTGCCGGGGTAGTCAAACTGCGACAGAGCAAATGACGCAGCCTCAGACAGGCGTTTAGCTGGCACGCCAACCGCGCGCGCCGAGACAGATAAAAAGTGCTTAGCTAATTCGGCTACGTCTTCGCGCCGCTCGCGCAGAGCGGGCAACCTTAACCGAATCACATTTAAACGGTGGTACAAGTCTTCGCGAAACTTACCCTCTTTTACCCGCTCTTCAAGAGGCTGATGGGTGGCCGCGACGATGCGCACATCGACCCTGACGGGTTGTGCACCACCCACACGATAAAAGGTACCTTCAGACAACACACGTAACAATCTGGTTTGTAGTTCAAACGGCATATCGCCGATTTCATCTAAAAATAGAGTGCCTCCGCCCGCCTCTTCAAACCGCCCACGACGCAAGGCATTGGCGCCGGTAAACGCGCCACGCTCGTGACCAAACAATTCTGCTTCGAGTAGATCACGCGGAATGGCTGCTGTATTCAGCGCAACAAAGGGCCCTTTTGACCGCACGCCGTGGCTATGTAATGCCCTAGCCACCAACTCTTTACCCGTACCGGATTCGCCAGTGATTAACACTGTGACGTTAGATTGTGCCAAGCGCCCGATCGCCCGAAACACCTCTTGCATCGCAACCGAGGCGGATTGTGCCAACATACCCTTATCGCTGGCCTGAGCAGAGCTTGGCAGCGCCTGCGCTGCAAGCTCTTCGGCCGAGGGCTCTTGCATGGCACGTGAAATTAACGCCACCGCTTCGTTGATATCAAAGGGCTTAGCGAGGTAATCAAACGCGCCGCCTTGAAAGGCCGAAACCGTGCTGTCAAGATCGCTATAGGCGGTCATGATGATGACCGGCAAGGTCGGGTATTTTTCTTTGACCTCGGCCAATAAAGCCAAGCCATCTGTGCCGGGCATTCGGATATCGGACACCAGCGCCGAGGGTGAATCAAGCTTAAGTGCTGCCGAAACCTCGGCGGCATTCACAAAGCTTTTTGTCGGTATGTTTGCACGGCTAAGGGCCTTTTCAAGCACCCAGCGAATAGCTTGATCATCATCCACGATCCAGACGGGTTTCATTAAAGCGACTCCATAGGTAATTGCAAACGAAACTCGGTGTGACCGGGTTGCGAGTCGAACTCAATAACGCCACCGTGTTGATGCGCGAAGTCTTGCGCCAAACTCAAACCGAGTCCGGTCCCCCCCTCGCGCCCTGTGACCAGCGGATGAAAAATACGTTCACGTAAGGCCTCGGGCACACCGGGACCGTTGTCAGTCACCGTGACGACCGCCGTCATGCGATGTTGCTTATGGCGCAGCAGCATCTGACGTGCGATCCGCGTCTTAAGCGTGATATGCGGTGACGGTGTGCCCGCAGATCCCGTCAGTATCTGCGCAGCATTACGAACGATATTTAAGAGCGCCTGCATGACGCGCGCCGGGTCGGCCCGAAACTCGGGCATCGAGGCGTCGTAGTCGCGCAAAAGCACAACCTCACGAAATTCGGCTCTGACTAACGCACAGACACGCTCGCAAATCTCGTGAATATTTACAGCCTGCCACTGCACCGGCATACGCTGCGGCGCAGCGAGTCGGTCAACCAAGGCTTGCAGGCGATCGGCCTCAGAAATAATCACACTGGTATATTCGCGCAGCGCCGGATCAGGCAGCTCTGATTCAAGCAACTGTGCCGCCCCACGCAAGCCGCCCAAGGGATTTTTGACTTCGTGCGCCAAATTGCGCAGAAGTTCGTGCTGTGTATCGATCTCGTCAACCAGACGTATGCTGCGATCGACCAAGACGCGCTGTTCAAGATCTTTGACTTCAATGAGCGCTGCCCAACGCTGCGCAGACAGCGCAATCGACGTCACGCTCACCTCGACGGTGTCTGCGCCTCGGCGCGTGCGTGCGAACTGCCTACAGTCGGCAACCTCGCCCGAGCAAGCTTGCCGCATCGAGTGTTCAAGCGCAGAATCGCGATCAAACAAAAAGGCGGCCGGCTGCCCCAAGAGGCTACGCCGAGACCGCCCAAACATAGCTTCTGCTGCCGCATTTGCCTCGACGACTTCACCAGACGCGTTCAATAAAAGAACTGTGGTGGCAAGCAGATCGAAGGCTTCAGCGGAGTACATGGTATTCGGGTCACACAAGACCCGACTCCAGGGTTAAACAGCAAATTACAGGCTGTAATACATGTCGAATTCGACGGGATGGGTCGTCATACGCAAGCGATTGACTTCTTGCATTTTCAGATCCACGTAGGCATCGAGCATTGAATGACTAAACACCCCGCCTCGTGTCAAGAACTCGCGGTCTTTGTTGAGTTCTTCGAGCGCTTGCTCAAGTGAACTACAAACCGTTGGGATCTTTGCATCTTCTTCGGGTGGCAAATCGTACAGATTTTTGTCTGCGGGATCGCCTGGGTGAATCTTGTTTTGCACGCCATCCAGACCCGCCATCATCAAGGCCGAGAAGCACAAGTATGGGTTCGCAAGTGGATCGGGGAAACGTGTTTCGATACGACGGCCTTTTGGATTGGCGACGTAAGGAATACGAATCGAGGCTGAACGATTGCGTGCTGAATAAGCAAGCTTCACAGGTGCTTCATAGTGCGGAACCAAACGCTTGTAAGAGTTTGTGCCAGGATTGGTAATCGCATTGAGCGCGCGAGCGTGCTTGATGACGCCACCGATGTAATAGAGCGCGAATTCAGACAAACCAGCGTAGCCATTACCCGAAAACAGGTTTTGACCGTCTTTCCAGATTGACTGGTGAACGTGCATGCCTGAACCGTTGTCACCGACAACCGGCTTTGGCAAGAATGTTGCCGTTTTGCCATAAGCGTGTGCGACGTTGTGCACGGTGTACTTGAGGATTTGATTCCAGTCGGCGCGTGTCACCAAGGTGCTGAACCTTGTACCGATTTCCATCTGACCGGCACCAGCCACTTCGTGGTGATGCACTTCGACAGGGATGCCTGCTTCTTCAAGCAACAAGCACATCTCTGACCGCATGTCTTGCATCGAGTCGACCGGAGGCACTGGGAAGTAACCGCCCTTGACGCGTGGGCGATGAGCCATGTTGCCGCCCTCTGAGTCAATGCCAGTCGACCATGAGGCTTCGTCAGACTTGATCTTGACGTGGCAGCCGGACATATCATCGCCCCAGGTTACTCCGTCGAAAACAAAAAACTCTGGCTCAGGACCAAAAAAGGCGGTGTCGCCCAAGCCACTTGCCTTCAGGTAGGCTTCAGCGCGTTTGGCCAGCGAACGTGGATCACGATCGTAGCCCTTCATGTCTGAGGGCTCGACCACATCGCAGGTCAGAATCATTGTTGATTCTTCGCGAAACGGGTCCATGTGAGCGGTATTTGGATCGGGAATCAGGAGCATATCCGAGGCTTCAATGCCTTTCCAGCCAGCGATTGACGAACCGTCAAACGCGTGACCTTCGGTAAACTTTTCGGTGTTCATCTGGCTGACAGGAACCGAAACGTGTTGCTCTTTGCCCATGGTGTCCGTAAAACGAAAGTCGACAAACTTGACTTCGTCTTCGGCAATCTTCTTCAGAACATCTTGAGAGGTGCTCATACTGACTCCGGAAAGGTGAAAATGATGACTAATTAATAATTGTTGCGAGATAACTTATCAGTTTCGAAGCAACATTCATGCCAGACATTTTTAACTGAAATGCCCAAAAAAGTGCGGGTATTTGCACTATAAAAGTGCATTTGTACAAAAATATGCACCAGAATAGTGATATTTGCACCCCAGTAGTGATTTTACAAGAATATTGCCTGCAATTCATTCAGAAACCGCCAACCGAGCTCGGTTGCCTGCAGACGCATCGGGTTCTCAAGCAACAAACCGCGCTTGGTCGCCAGAAGCAAGGCTTTATTCATCGACGCGAGGGGTACCCCACAGCGCTCAGTGTACAGCGAGGCGCCAACACCTTGCTTAAGCCGTAAGGCGTTGAGCATGAACTCAAAGGCAAGCTCGGAGGTGGCGAGTTGACGCCGCTCGGTGACGTGCGAACCGTTGCGAGCCAGCGCAGACTGCATCCAGCTGACGGGATTGCGCTGGCGGGCCTGGCGTTCGATGCGGTCATGAAAAGAAATCTTGCCGTGCGCGCCCGGTCCGATTCCTAAGTAGTCGCCAAACTCCCAGTAGTTCATGTTGTGCCGCGCGCGCGCGGCAGGCTTAGAAAAGGCCGACACCTCGTAGCGCTCAAGACCCGAGGCCTGCGCCAGCGTGACGATCAACTCCTGCATGTCGAAGGCAAGTTCGTCGTCTGGCACAGCGGGCGGATACTTGGCAAACACCGTGTTTGGCTCGAAGGTGAGTTGATACATCGACAAGTGTTCGGTCCCAAAACTCAAGGCCTCGCGTGCGTCTTGCTCGCACTGCGCAAGCGTCTGTCCGGGCAAGGCAAACATCAGATCGAGGTTGACGCGCGGCACTGCGCGTTGCGCCATGACGATTGCCGCGCGCGCTTGGGCAGCGTCGTGCACCCGCCCCAAAGCCTGCAGTTTGTCATCAGCAAACGACTGAATCCCCAGCGAAATACGATTCACACCGCTCGCCGCATAGGCCATAAACCGCTCTGCCTCCGCCGTGCCTGGATTAGCCTCAAGAGTCACTTCGGCATCGGGCCAAAGATTTAAATGCGAGCGCAACAAGGCCATCAGACGTTCGACACCTGCAGCACTGAGTAAGCTAGGCGTGCCTCCGCCAATAAACACGGTATGCACCTGTCGCCCCCAGATGTCGGGCAGAGCTTGCTCAAGATCTGCCTGCAAGGCATCCAGGTAACGCGCCTCGGGCAAGACCGCAGGTTGCTCGTGAGAATTAAAATCACAATACGGACACTTACGCACGCACCAAGGCACGTGCACATACACCGACAGAGGCGGCAAGGTACTGAGCCGAGGTCGATCGGCAATATCAGTCAGCGAACCAGTCTTGGCCTGCTGCGCACTCAGGATCGGGATGACACGACTCATGGGCCAAGTGCCGCTGGCGCGACAAGCCCATGCGTCGCTAACTGCCCCAACAATTGCTGCAATGCTTGCCCGCGATGACTGATTTTGTTTTTTAGCGTGGGATCGAGCTGCGCCACCGTGCAGCCCTGCTCGGGCAAATAAAAATAGGGGTCATAACCAAACCCGTGTCTGCCTTGCGGCTGATCAACAATCTCGCCGAACCAATTCGCCTGAGCAATCAGCGGCTGAGGATCGTCGTGGCGGGTCACCAGCACGAGCACTGCAACGTACCAGGCTCGCCGGTTGCTCTGCCCTAGCAACGCACGCAGCAATTTTTGGTTGTTTGCTGCATCACTGCGCGAGCCGTGCTCAGCTTCAGCATACCGAGCAGAATGGATGCCGGGCGCTGCATTGAGCGCAGCGACGCACAGGCCAGAATCATCAGCCAAGGCCGGCAGGCCTGACAACAGGCTGGCATGGCGCGCCTTGGCGAGCGCGTTCTCAAGAAAGGTAGGATAAGGTTCGGGCGCGTCTGGGATATTCAGCGTGCCTTGCGCAATCAGTCTGATGCCAAGCGGGCCAAGCAACGCGTCAAATTCACGCAGTTTTCCGACGTTGCCAGACGCCAAAACCACTGACGTCAATGAAAAAGGTGCTGGGGTCATTGCTTAGGGGCCTGGGTCGAGGGCACATCTTCAAGCAGCATCGCAACAAGGTCACGTGCAAAGCTCGGCAAGCGCTGCAGCTCACGCACACAAATGTGGAGATTGCGCACAGACCATTCGTCTGACAGCTTGACGATCTTGATATTTAAGCGCTGCGCATAACGCCGCGCTGCTTGCTCGGGCACCACGCCAATGCCGACACCTGCCTCAATCATGCGGCAAACTGACTCAAAATTACTCACCTCGACCCGAAAGCGAAACGCATGGCCCAGATTGTCGGCCGCCTGAATCAAAAAAGCATGAATTGCGCTCCATTCTGACAAGCCAACGTATTCAAAATCAAGGGTGTCAGCAAAAGCAACTTCAGACATTGCCCCCAAAGGATGCTCGGCCGACGTCACCAACACCAGGCGGTCGGCACGATAAGGCAAAAATTCAAGCGCTGAGGCAGCGGGCTGGCCCGCAACAATTCCAATGTCAGCCGAACCTTCGGCCACGGCCTTCACCACCAAATAACTCAAGCGCTCACGCAGCTCAACGGTGACATCAGGGTGAGAGGACAAATAGCGACTCAAGACCGCAGGCATGAATTCAGTCATGGCGGTCGTGTTGGCTAGCACCCGAATCTGCCCCTTAATCCCCCTTGAATACTCGTGGATATCGCCGCGCAGATGGTCGATTTGCCGTAACACCAAACGGGCGTGTCTCATAAACGCTTCGCCTGAGGGGGTCAAGGTGACGCCCTGACTATTGCGATGAAACAAGCGGGTACCGAAGTGATCTTCGAGATTTTTGACTCGGTTACTCGCGGCAGGCAGTGAAAGATGAGATTTTTCGGCCCCGCGGGTCAGGCTGCTCGCATCGCCAATATTGACCATGAGCTGCAAGTCGGTCAAATCAAAATGGTTGGCCATCGTATGTTGGATACCTTAATCATTCAAAAAGCCGAGGTTAATGAATCACCAATGGTCAAAAACCTTGCACTGAGGCACATTATCTGCTGAATCTCAGCCCTTAATCATAAAGCCATACGCAAAATCATGAATACCCACGATCACCAATACCAAGACATTCGCGACGCCATTCGAGACCTGTGCAAGCAATTTCCAGACGAATACTTTCGTAAGGTCGACGAGGCGCGCGGCTACCCCGAAGAGTTTGTCAACGCGCTCACGCAAGCAGGCTGGATGGCCGCGCTGATTCCGCAAGAGTACGGCGGCTCTGGCTTGGGGCTGACTGAAGCCTCGGTCATTATGGAAGAAATCAACCGTTGCGGAGGCAACTCTGGCGCCTGCCACGGTCAGCTCTACAACATGGGTACCCTGCTGCGCCATGGTTCAACCGAGCAAAAAAATCAGTATCTTCCTAAGATTGCCGCAGGCGAATTGCGCTTGCAGTCTATGGGCGTCACCGAACCCACCACCGGCACCGACACGACAAAAATCAAAACGACTGCCGTCAAAAAAGGCGACCGTTATGTCATTAACGGTCAAAAAGTGTGGATTTCACGCGTTCAGCACTCTGACCTGATGATTTTGCTTGCGCGCACCACCCCCATTGAGCAGGTCACAAAAAAGACCGAAGGCATGTCAATTTTTATCGTCAACTTACACGACGCGATTGGCCACGGTTTAACGGTGCGACCCATCTTGAACATGGTCAACCATGAAACCAATGAACTGTTTTTTGACAACCTCGAGATCCCTGCCGAGAACTTAATCGGCGAAGAGGGCAAAGGGTTCAAATACATTCTTGATGGCTTGAACGCCGAGCGCGCGCTGATCGCGGCTGAGTGTATTGGTGATGGTTATTGGTTTGTGGATCGCATCTCGAAGTACGTCAAAGACCGCATTGTGTTCGGTCGCCCGATCGGCCAAAACCAGGGCGTACAGTTTCCGATCGCACGTTCTTTCATTAACGTCGAGGCCGCGAGCCTGATGCGCTATGAAGCCTGCCGTTTGTTTGACAACAAACAAGCTTGCGGCACGCAGGCCAATATGGCAAAACTGCTGGCCGCCGATGCCTCCTGGGAAGCCGCCAACGCCTGCCTGCAGTTTCACGGTGGCTATGGCTTTGCCTGCGAATACGACGTCGAGCGTAAGTTTCGTGAAACCCGTTTGTATCAAGTCGCGCCGATTTCGACTAACCTGATTCTGTCGTATGTTGCCGAACACGTGCTCGGCCTTCCTCGTTCGTTTTAATAGGTGACACACATGACCGCCATTCGCTCTTCTGCCGCACCCCTGGTCCTGCACCCCAGTGCAGACCTAGCAGCGTTTGCCTCGCAACTTCAATACAGCGATATCCCCGAAGAGGTCAGTCTGCGCTGTGAAGACCTGTTTTTGGACACCATGGCGTCGATCCTGGCCGGTTCGGGCGCACGTGCCGTCAAGGCGATGGGCAAATACGCCGAGGTGATGGGGCCTGCCTCTGGCAAGTCAGAAGACTTTGTGAATCGGCGGGGCACCTCGCCCGTGTTCGCGGCGATGGTCAACGCCGCCGCAGCGCACGTCGTCGAGCAAGACGATGTGCACAACGGTTCGGTCTTTCACCCTGCCGCGGTAATTTTCCCGCCTGCGCTTGCAGTCGCTCAGGCCCTTGGCACCTCTGGCAAAGATTTCATCACTGCCTCGGTCGTGGGCTATGAGGTCGGTATTCGTATTGGTGAGTTTTTAGGTCGCTCGCATTACAAGATTTTTCATACGACTGGCACTGCGGGCACCGTGGCCGCTGCGGTGACGGTCGGTCGACTGCTAAAACTGACACCCGAACAAATGCTGCACGCGATTGGTTCGGCCGGCACGCAAGCCGCCGGTCTCTGGGAGTTTTTGCGCGACGCCGCCGACTCAAAACAGTTGCACACGGCACATGCCGCAGCAAATGGTCTGGCCTCTGCCTACCTGGCCCTCGAGGGCTTTACGGGCGCGCGTCGCATTCTTGAAGGTGCGCAAGGCATGGCAGCCGGTATGTCAACCGATGCCAATCCGGCAAAGCTCGTTGACCGGCTGGGTACCCGTTGGGCGCTGCCTGAAACCTCGTTTAAATTTCACGCCTCGTGCCGCCACACGCATCCTGCCGCGGATGCGTTGCAACAGGCCATGAAGCAGCATAAGCTAAAGGCCAGCGATATTGCCTCGGTGATCACGCACGTACATCAGGGCGCGATTGATGTGCTGGGCCCCGTGACCGATCCGCAAACGGTTCATCAGTCAAAATTCTCGATGGGCACGGTGCTCGCGCTCATCGCGCTGCGTAACTCGGCCGATCTGGCGGGCTTTGATGGTGCCCTGAAAGACGCTGCGGTTGCAAACTTTCGCGACCGCGTCACCATGGAACTCGACGAAGAAGTCGACACCGCCTACCCGCAGCGCTGGATTGGCAAGGTGACGGTTCAAACAACCGATGGCCGCTCGTTGACGGGCCGCGTGGACGAACCCAAGGGTGACCCTGGCAACACTCTTTCGCGCGCTGAAATCGAACACAAGGCAATGCGTTTGGGAACCTATGAGGGCGCTGCGACCGAGGCACAAGTTAAGGCGCTGATTCAAACTGTTTGGGGCCTGCGTGGCCAAAACGTGCTGGGTAATATTTTGAGTCTGGCTTAACCGAGTCAGGCTTAACCGAGTCAGGCTTAACCTAAGGAGACTTCACTATGCGTTTAAAAAATAAAGTCGCCATCGTCACTGGCGCTGCCAGCGGGTTCGGTGCAGAAATTGCGCGTTGTTACGTTCGCGAGGGTGCAAAGGTTGTTATTGCAGACTTAAACGAGGCTGGCGCACAAAAAGTCGCCACTGAACTCGGTCAGGCCGCCGTGGCGGTCAAGTGCGATGTCAGCAAACGAGCCGACGTCGATCGTGCCGTCGCGCTGGCGCTCGAGAAGTTTGGCGGCGTGGATATTGTGGTCAACAACGCTGGCTACACGCACAAAAATCAGCCCTTTTTAAATGTCGATGAAGCCTCTTTTGACCGCTGCTTTGATGTCAACGTCAAAGCGATTTATCACATGATCAATGCAGTCGTACCACTGATGCGTCAGAAAAAATCAGGATGCATTATCAACACCGGCTCGACCGCAGGGATTCGCCCCAGGCCCGGCCTGACTTGGTACAACGCCTCAAAAGGCGCCGCAAACTTACTAACAAAATCACTCGCGGTAGAGTTGGCTGGCGACAATATTCGAGTCAACGTGATCTGTCCGGTGATTGGTGACACGGCGATGTTGGGTGATTTTATGGGGGTGCCAGATACCCCAGAAAATCGCGCACGTTTTATTGCAACCATCCCCATGGGGCGCATGAGTCAGCCGCGCGACATCGCCAACGCAGCCGTGTTTCTAGCCTCTGATGAAGCCTCGTTTTTGACCGGTGTGGAGTTGCCAGTGGATGGCGGTCGAACGATTTAGCTGCAAAGATCGCGCCTGGGCCACATAGCAGGCGCGAGCCTCAGACTAGGCGCGCGAACGCGCTTGCAGCCGAGCGAGTTCGCTAATCCCGTGCTCGGCCAGTTGCAACAAGGCGTTGAGTTCGGTCCGATCAAAGGTGTGCCCTTCTGCCGTACCTTGCACCTCAACGTAACGCCCTGCTCCCGTCATGACAACATTCATGTCAGCGTCGCAACCCGAGTCCTCGGGGTAATCCAGATCAAGCACCGCGCGCCCTTGAACCATTCCCACCGACACGGCAGCGACTGAGTCCATTAAGGGATTGACACTGAGTAAACCTTTCTTCAGCAACCCGTCTATTGCATCGGCGACCGCAATCCAAGCCCCGGTAATGCTTGCGCAACGCGTTCCGCCATCCGCTTGCAACACATCACAATCGATCTGAATTGTGCGTTCGCCCAAGGCGCTCATGTTCATCACCGCGCGCAGACTACGGCCGATTAAGCGTTGAATTTCTTGTGTCCGCCCTGACTGCTTGCCTTTGGCCGCTTCACGCTCAGAGCGTGTATGCGTCGAGCGCGGCAACATGCCATACTCGGCCGTCACCCAGCCCTGTCCTTTACCCTTCAAAAAAGGCGGCACTTTTTCGAGCACGCTTGCGGTGCACAAAACTTGCGTTTCACCCATCGCTATCCATACCGAACCCTCGGCGTAGCGGGTGAACTGACGGCGAATCTGGACCTCACGCATGGCGTCATACGCGCGCCCAGAGGGACGAGGCTGGCTAGTGCTAGTATTTGACACGTTAGGTTCTCACAAATGACTCAGTTAGGGGGCAACACATGCTTAAACAACGTCTCAGGCAATGGTCACCGTCCTACAGTATACGCAGCGTTTTTTTGAACGTCTCCTCTGTTTTGCTGCTGTGCCCCGTTGGGGGCGTCAGCCAGGCGCAAGTGCAAGCGGTCACGCTACCCGCGCAAGCTCCTAATACCAGCATCACCCACTACGACAACTCCTATTCTGTGTTTCACCCCGTCACCGGCAAGCGGGGCATGGTTGCGAGCGAACAAGGTCTGGCCTCGCAGGTCGGTGCCGACATCATGGCAAAGGGTGGCAACGCGATCGATGCCGCGGTGGGCGTCGGCTTTGCACTAGCGGTCGTTTTACCCAATTCCGGCAACCTGGGTGGAGGCGGCTTTATGCTGATCAGCACCCCTGCGCAACGCAAACCTGTGGCGCTCGATTTTCGTGAGGTCGCACCCGCAGCGGCTTCGCGCGATATGTATCTTGACGCTCGCGACAATGTCATCCTTGGCAAATCCACGCAAAGTCCTTCCGCGGTTGGCGTGCCCGGTTCGGTAGCGGGCCTGGTGCGTGCACTAAAAGACTTTGGCACGCTTTCGCTTGCTGAAGTCCTCGAGCCCGCTATTGAGCTGGCCGAAAAAGGTTTTATCGTGAGCTCTGTGCTGGCAGAACAGCTCAACATACATCGCTCGCATCTGGGGCGCTGGCCCGGCACAAAAGAAATCTTTTTTAAACACCTCGCGACTGCAGCACCCTGTGCCCTGGCGGCCTGTCCGCTCGAGGCGCTCACCACCTACGCCGCCGGCGAACGACTGCTTCAAAAAGATTTAGCCAGAACCTTGCGACGTATCGCGCAATACGGTGCAGCAGGCTTTTACGAGGGCCTGGTTGCGCAAGCGATCGTAGCCGAACTCACCACCGACACTGAACATTTGAGCCTGAAAGATTTGCAAGAGTATCGGGTCGTGGTGCGCGAACCGGTTCAGGGATCGTATCGTGGCTTTGAGGTGTATTCGATGCCAGCGCCAAGCTCGGGCGGCATACACCTGCTGCAAATCCTGAATCTGCTTGAGCGATATCCGCTCGCAGAGTACGGCTCCGGCAGCGCTCAGACGCTTCACTTAATGGCAGAAAGTGCGCGTCTGGCCTATGCCGACCGTGCCGAGCACCTAGGGGACCCTGACTTTGTCAAGGTCCCGCAAGCGGGCCTGATAGCAAAAAAATATGCCGATCGTTTGGCGCCAAAAATCCATGCCAACCGTGCGACCCCAAGCGCCGTCGTCAAGGCTGGCGCACCACAAGACTTCGAAAGCGACCAGACTGCCCATTTTTCAGTGATGGACGCAAAAGGCAACGTGGTCAGCGGTACGTATACGTTGAACCTGAACTTCGGCTCTGGCATTGTTGCGCGTGGGACCGGCGTCCTGCTAAACAATGAAATGGACGATTTCTCAGTCAAGTCAGGCGTACCCAATGCCTTCGGCCTGATCGGTGGAAACGCCAATGAAATCGCAGCCGGCAAACGCCCGCTTAGCTCGATGACACCCATCATTGTTTTTGACGGAAAGGTGCCGGTGTTGGCAACGGGTTCAACCGGTGGCTCACGCATCATCACCAACGTCATGCAAAATCTTGTGAATGTCATTGACTTCAAGATGAACATTGCACAGTCGCTCGCCACACCTCGCATGCATCACCAGTGGGTGCCTGACTACCTGCGGCTCGAACGCGGCTTTAGTCCAGACACCATCGCATTACTAAAAAAGATGGGGCATGAGGTCAGAATCCTGCCCGTAATGGGGCGCATGCAAACGGTACAGCGCCAAGGCAACCAACTGTTTGGCGCGTCTGATCCGCGCAATCCCGATGGCGCGGCAATCGGTGTCGACTAAAGCCAGCCAAGCCCGTCAGCAAGAGGCGCTCACTTTGCGGGATAATAGACGTTTACGGAGCACAGCATGATTGCAAGCATGACCGCCTTCGGGCAAGGTAAAGTCACCGCCGCTTGCGGGGTCGTGTCACTCGAGATTAAAAGCGTGAACAGCCGCTATCTTGATCTGCTGTTTCGTATGCCTGACGAAATGCGTCTGGCTGAACAGCCCATCAGAGAGCGCTTAGCCAAGGGCTTAGCGCGCGGCAAGATTGAAGTGCGTGCGAGTTTTACACGCCCGCCAGCAAGCAGCGAGCAAACGCTCAGTGCAGATGCGCTGCAACGAATCGCGACGCAACTGGCTCAAATTCGCACCGTCTTGCCCGACACCGAGCCGCCCCGCTTTAACGAGACTCTCAGCTCGGCAGGTGGTCAGCAACTTCAAGCCGAACCCGAAGACTGGGCGCAGGCCTGCTTAGCCGCCCTCGAGCCCGCGCTGACGCAACTGCTCGAAGGGCGCCACAGGGAAGGCGCGCGGTTGGCTCAAACCATGCTTGACACCTCTGCCCAAATCGCAGCCATCCTTGCTCAGGTTCAAGCCCACCTGCCTGCCCTGCTTACCACGCAACGCGACAAGCTCGCACAAAAACTAAAAGACACGCTGCACGCTGCGTTTCCGGCCGGATTCACCCATATTTCGGGGGCTGAGCTTTTTGAACGCATCACAAGCGAAGCCAGCTTGTTTGCTTTGCGTATTGACGTGGCCGAAGAACTGGCGCGACTGCACTCGCATCTGACCGAACTGGATTTTTTACTTTCGGGGCAACCCTCTAAGCAAAGTCAACCCACCCAAACCACAGCCGCACAAGCAGGTAGCGTGGGCAAGCGCCTAGACTTTTTATTTCAAGAAATGAATCGCGAAGCTAATACGCTGGGCTCAAAAGCTGGCAGCCTTGAAATGACACGGGCAGCGATGGATCTCAAACTATTGATCGAGCAGATGCGCGAGCAAGCCATGAATATCGAATAACGTGCCGCGCCCGAGTCGCTCGTCCGACCGTATCTACCCAAGCCTAAGTCTGCCCTTCAAAGGTGCTAATCAAACGATAACTCGACTGATGCTGCACGCTCAAGCCATGCTGCGACAGCGCTTGTTGCGTGGCCGGCCTTGCAAGCAAGGTCTCGCAGTTTTTTAAGTTATAGGTTTCAAAAAATAACACCCACTGCACGCGCTGGTCGGGCACACCGCGCCGGGCTTCTTCAGGGCTTGGCGCAGCACCCACGTTTTGCGAGGCCTCCCAGAGTGCAAGCCGCACTAAGCAGTTTGCCTGCACAAGTTGTGGATACAGTTCTTGCGCAATATACGTCCGCGCCGTCTGCTCTTGACCGGGTTTGGGCGCACAGCGCAGGACCACCGCCTCGCCTCCCAGCCCACTGCCTGCAGACCAGGTTTCGTCACAAGCTGACCGCACCATATTCCGAAAATGCGGCATCATTTTTTTCGTCAGTGTCGTAGGGTTCACTAAGATTTCTTGATAAGCCGGCTGCTCGAGTACCGCGACGTCTGTGCAACGGTAGAACGTCATGTACGCCTGCGAGTCTCCCAAGGCGCGGTAGCGCCGAGCCGATATAAAGCCCGCAAGATTCATTCGCTGCAGCACATGCTCGGTTTGATACCATTCGTTGAATTCGGCCTCAACGTGAGCGTCGATATCGTTCATCACAAAAAGTGTGCAGGGATACTCAAATTGGGGGTTTAGCGTTACGGTCATAAAAGCAGTCACTTGCAAAAGGTTACGATCCGCTTGTATAACCCATGCACAGGCTTGTCGCAAGCGCGCGCGCCCAACAAATAATCACGAGCGACCGTGCCATGCCTCCTCATTTATTTCCTGAACACGACCCAATCGGCGCCTGCGTACCGCATGGCAAATTTACGTTAGCCCCAACGGGCTCAGGCTTGTTAGACGGACTCAGTTTTGCGGTCAAAGATATTTTTGATATTGCGGGTCATCCCACCAGCGCAGGCAACCCGACTTGGCTGGCCACCCACGCGATACCCACGCAGACCAGCCCTTTGATTGAGCAACTCAGAGCGGCCGGTGCTCAGATGACAGGCAAGGTCTTGACCGACGAATTAGCCTACAGCCTGAACGGCGATAATATTCACTACGGCACTCCTTTAAACAGCAACGCCCCAACCCGCGTACCCGGAGGCTCTTCGAGTGGCTCGGTTGCTGCGGTTGCCGCCAAACTTTGCGACTTTGCTTTGGGCAGCGATACTGGCGGGTCGACCCGAGTACCGGCCAGCTATTGCGGCGTATGGGGTTTGCGCAGCACGCACGACTTATTATCGCGTCAGCATGTCGTGCCTTTGCACACTTCGTATGACACGATGACTTGGTTTGCACACGACCCTGAAACCTTTAAGCGTGTCGGGCAGGTCTTACTGCCCCCTTCAGCGTTTGTGCCCAAACGTCTGCTCAAACCACAAGCCTTATGGGAGTTGGCAAGCGAAGATTTCGCAGCGCCCCTTGAAGCGGTTCTGCAAGCCGCGCAAACTGCTCTGGGCGTAGACGCGCAAACGATGTCGTTTACCGAGCAGACTCAGACCCTTGAGCAGTGGCGCCAAGCCTATGTCACCCACGGTGCGCACGAAGCGTGGGCGTTGCACGGCGACTGGATACAACGCCATCAGCCGACGTTTGCTGCGCCGATCGCCGCTCGCTGGGAACAAGCAAAGGCCGTGACACAGCCTCAAGCACAAACCGCCGGCGCACAGGTGGCGCAGATTCGCAGCCAGATACGAGAACGATTGGGCGCTGACTCGGTTGCCATCGTGCCCTCTGCGGCCGGCCTGGCCCCTTTGCTTCAGGCCAGCGGCCAGGAGGTTGACGCACTACGACTGCGAACCATGCACATCACCTGCGTGGCCGGCATCAGCGGCGTCTGTCAGGTCAGCATCCCTTTCAAAAACAAGGACGGCGTACCAGTTGGCGTGTCGCTGATCGGCCCGGCCGGCAGCGATCTGGCCCTGATTGAGTTTGCCCTGATCCTCTCAAAGCAACTCAGGCGTTAACCGCGACCAACGAACGGCATCGTCGTCGCCATGATGGTGACAAATTGAACGTTAGTCTCAAGCGGAAAACCGACGATCTGCGTAATCGTCTGTGCCACATGATTGACATCCATGCGTGGTTCAACGCGCACCGAGCCATCAGGCTGTGGCACTCCCTTAGTCATACGTTCTGTCATCGGCGTCACTGCGTTCCCGATATCGACCTGACTGCAAGCGATACGATAGCTGCGTGTATCCAACGAGATTGATTTGGTTAAACCCGTCACCGCATGTTTAGTGGCGGTATAACCAATCGAAAACGGACGTGGCGCATGTGCAGAAATCGAGCCATTATTGATAATGCGCCCCCCTTGTGGAGTTTGCTCTTTCATGATCCGGATCGCAGCCTGCGCACATAAAAACATACCCGTCAGGTTGATGTTAACGATGTCTTTCCAGATCTCGATGGGCAGATCTTCAATTGGCACTGGCGGGCCGCCACGTCCTGCATTATTGAACAACACATCTAAGCGGCCCCAGCGTCGAACGATCTCAGCGAATAGATGCTTAACCGAAGCCTCATCACTGACATCCGTGACGATGGGATGCAATTGTGAGGCGAGTTCGCCGCCTTCAGCACGGGTTTCTTCAAGTGCGTCGGCACGACGCCCGGCCAAAGCGACCTGATAGCCCGCACGCGCCAAATGCAGCGAAACTGCACGACCAATCCCTGAGCCTGCACCCGTTACCACTGCCACTTTTAATTCAGACATTTCTCATCCTGGTTGTTGTTGTCCTGAGAGGACGGTGCTTGAAAATTTTCATCTAAAAATTGCCACTTAAACACTGCAAGCCATTGTGCCGCCTCAAACCGCTGGACCGCACACCGGCGCTTCAAAGCGTGTTTCAACAGTTTGACATCAGTTCGATCAACGTGCAGAGGGAACGGCTTTTGAAGGACCCGTTTCTGTTGGGGCGTTAGGCTGCGAACTCCATTCGCTCCAAGAGCCACCGTACAAGCCACCGCCTGGCAGGGCGGCGAGTTCTAAAGCAAGCAACAAGTGACAGGCCGAAACGCCAGAGCCGCAACTTGCCACCAAATCTTTTGCGGAATGCTTACCCAACAGCGCAGAGAGTTCAGCACGTAACACCTCAGGATGTTTAAACGTGCCATCTTCGTTGAGATTTTCTTTGACCGGCCGGCTTGCCGCCCCAGGGATGTGGCCCGCGCGCGCATCAAGGGTTTCGTTTTGACCTTGAAACCGATCGCCCGGTCGGGCATCGACAATTAACCGCTCAGGGCGCCCAAGGCCTGCCTGCATATTGGCCAAATCCACCGACGACACAAGCGCCGCAGCACGCTTAAAGTTACCTTGTGGTCGCGCTGCTGGTTTGTCTGAAGTTAAGGCGTAACCGGCTTTTTCCCAGGCCGGCATCCCGCCATCAAGCACAGCAACATGCTTGTGCCCGACCCAACGCGCCAGCCACCACAGCCGAGAAGCATACAAACTGCCGTGCGCATCGACACCAACAAGCAGCGTGTCGTGGTTAACGCCCAACGCCTTGAGATACTGCGCGAAGACCTCGGGTTCTGGCAGAGGGTGGCGCCCATTCAGACCATTTTTTGCGCTGCTCAACGAGCGACCGAGGTCGACATAAACGGCCGAGGGCAAGTGCGACGCGTCGTACGCCCTTTGCCCAAGATCGGCGTCAACCAAGTCAAAACGGCAATCGCAAATCAAGACTGTTTCGGGGCTTTGCGTGAGGCGTACGTGAAGCGCCTGAGGCGTCATTAAATAAGAAGAAGACATCGCGGGGTTCCTGAAAAAGAATACCAATCAAACAGACAACTAAGCGCGAGCCACTCTGCTATGCTTTTGCTTTGCGTCAACACTCTCTATTGTCACTCATGTCTAAGCCCTCCGGAAACGTTTTTGTCGTGGTCGCGCCAAGCGGGGCCGGAAAATCAAGCCTGGTCAATGCGTTGCTGGCACAAGACGCCTCTCTGTGCCTCTCGGTCTCTGCCACTACGCGCGCGCCTCGCAGTGGCGAAACCGATGGCAAAGACTATCGGTTTGTTACTCAAGCCGATTTTGCGGCACTGCAGCAAACAGATCAATTACTTGAGTGGGCAGAGGTACACGGCAACTTTTACGGCACACCGCGCGATCAGATCGATCAGGCGATCCATCAAGGCCGGGACATTTTGCTCGAGATCGACTGGCAAGGTGCACGGCAGGTTAAGCGCCTATTTGCGCAAACAATTGGCATCTACATTTTGCCGCCGTCTATTCAAACACTCGAGCAGCGCCTGCAACAGCGCGGACAAGACTCCCAAGAGGTGATCCAGCGCAGAATCGAGGCCGCCAGCGAAGAGATTTCGCACGCACCAGAGTTCGAATATGTTATTATTAATCAAGAGTTTAGGATTGCACTTGCCGAACTCGCCGAGGTGATAGCCGTTGCGCGTTTGCGCTACAGCAGTCAGCTAGCCAAAAACGAAGCTTTATTTGCCTCGCTTGGCTTAGCCACCTAGGGCCTGCAAGTCAAGCCCTCGGGCCAAATTTTTCAGTGCAACCTATTTATTTACACCTTTTATTCTCAGGATCACCATGGCTCGCATCACCGTTGACGATTGTCTTGAACACATCCCAAATCGCTTCAAACTCACGCTAGCAGCCACATATCGTGCGCGCGAACTCGCGCAAGGCCACGCGCCTCGTCTCGAAACCAAAGACAAACCTTGCGTCACCGCACTGCGCGAAATCGCAAATGGTTTAGTAGGAATCGAAATGCTGCGTAAGGTACCAACCTAAGCTACCAAAAAATGGCCTTCCCCGGATTTCGCTACGCATCCTCCGGGCTAAGGGCCGCCCTCAAAGTCGGCGCCAGACTGAAAGCTGGTCAGCAAGACAAAGAGTCAGGCTTGGGCGTGGTCGCCGGAGCCGCCACCCCAGTAGAAACCGAAATCGAGCCAGCAGTCGCCTCTATGGCTCATCTGCAGCAAATCTTAGCAACCTACCTCACGACCAAAGAGATCGCCACGATTCGCGAGGCCTACCGCTTTTCGGATCAGGCGCATCTGGGGCAGCTGCGTTCAAGTGGTTCGCCGTACATTACACACCCCATCTCAGTTGCCGAAATCTGCGCGGGCTGGAAACTAGACGCGCAGGCGATTCAAGCCGCGCTGTTGCACGATGTCATTGAAGATCAGGGTATCGCCAAACAAGACCTACTCGAACAATTTGGCGATGACGTGGCTGAGCTCGTTGATGGCCTGTCAAAACTTGATCGTCTTGAATTTGCCACCAAGGCGCAGCAACAGGCCGAGAGTTTTAGAAAAATGCTGCTGGCGATGGCGCGCGACATCCGCGTCATCCTGATCAAACTCGCCGATCGTTTGCACAATATGCGCACCCTTGACGCGGTCGCGCCCGATAAGCGTCGTCGTGTCGCCCAAGAAACGCTCGATATCTATGCACCGATCGCGTATCGCCTGGGCTTAAACGCACTTTATCGCGAACTGCAAGATTTATGCTTTGAGGCGATTTTCCCGAATCGCTATCGCGTACTCGAAAAAGCCGTGCTCGCCGCGCGTGGCAACCGACGCGAAGTGTTAAGCAAGATCGATGAACAAGTTCGCGCAGCGCTACCCGCTGCAGGCATCGAAAGTGAAGTCCTCAGTCGCGAAAAAACGCTTTACGGCATCTACCATAAGATGGTTGAGCAAAAGAAAAGCTTCACCAACGTTTTAGATATTTATGGGTTTCGCGTGATTGTGCGCACGCTTGCCGAGTGCTATATGGCGCTTGGCATCGTGCACCAACTCTATCGGCCGGTTCCCGGCAAGTTCAAAGACTACATCGCCATCCCAAAGGTCAATGGCTACCAGTCGCTGCACACGACCTTGGTTGGCCCCTTTGGTACGCCGATTGAATTTCAGTTTCGTACGAACGACATGCACCAGGTGGCCGAAGAAGGGGTTGCTGCACACTGGCTTTATAAAGTTGACACGGCCTCGCTGCAAGACATTCAAAGCCGTACCAGCCAATCGCTGCAATCTCTGCTGGATATTCAAAGTCAAAATGGCGACTCAAGCGAGTTTCTTGAACATGTCAAAGTCGATTTGTTTCCGGATGCTGTCTATGTATTTACCCCGAAAGGCAAGATCGTGTCGTTGCCGCGCGGAGCCACGCCGATTGACTTCGCTTACATCATTCACACCGACGTCGGTAATCACGCTGTGGCCTGCAAGGTCAATGGCGATAACGTCGCACTGCGTACTGAGCTTTCGAGCGGCGATACGGTCTCGATCACTACCTCAAGCTCGGCGCGCCCCAACGCTCAATGGCTGAATTATGCCCGTACCGGCCGCGCACGCTCAGAGATCCGGCATTTTTTGCGTAACAGCGAATATGACGAATCTGCCGCCTTTGGCGAACGTCAACTGACGCAGGCACTTGAAGAAATCAATCTGACCATGCCGCCCGCCGACGATCCGGTCTGGGAAAAACTTGCACGAGGCAGCGACGCAAAGTCACGAGGCGAGATCCTCGCGGATATTGGGCTGGGTAAGCGCTTGGCCGCTGTGGTGGCTCGGCGGTTTGCGCCCGATCATCCACTGATTGCCACCACCGCTGCCGCAGACGAAGAAATGACCGCAGCGCGAACAATGCCGATACAAATTCGCGGTCACGAAGGTCAGGCTGTGCAGCTCGCGCCCTGCTGCGGCCCCTTACCGGGCGATGTGATTGTGGCGGGCGTGCGCATCGGACATGGTCTGGTGGTGCACACCGCCGAGTGCCCGGTGGCGCTCAGAGCCCGCATGAGAGAACCCGAGCGCTGGGTAGACGTGGTCTGGGATCAAGAGACCGCAAAACACTTCTCAGCACGCATCGAAATCATGGCGCAAAACGAGCGTGGCATTTTGAGTCGAATCGCCGCCGAAGTCGCCCAGGCCGACTCAAACATCATCAATGCCACGATGCACGAAGACGCCGTTGACACAGTCATGTTCAACTTAACGGTGCAAGTCGACAGCCGCAAACACCTGGCGCAAGTGTTCAGATCGATTCGACACGTGCCTCAAGTGCAAAAAATCGTGCGCGCGAAGGGTTGAGCCCTTACGCATGGGTCTGACTAAGAGTGGCTTGACTACCTTGACCTGGCTAAGGTTTGACGGGTGCGACTCGCTCTTTGACCGAGCGCCATAGGGCGCTGGTATCGGCACCACCCGGATCGCGGGCCGAGGCTCTGACCGCCAGATGCACCAAGACCAACTGACGCGACGGATCAACATAAATCGCCTGGCCACGCACCCCCAGAAACGCATAGGTCCCGTCAAAATCCGGAAAGATCCAGGTTTGATAGCCATAGCCAAACCAACGACCTGTGCGCGAAGGCAAAAAATGTGCCTGTGTCATCTCTTGAACCCAGGCTGCCGGCACGAGCTGCTTGCCCTGCGCCACACCCGAGCGGGCCATCATCATCGCCAGACGCCCGTAATCGCGTAAGGTGGCGTTAAAACCCATGTAACCGACCTCTAAGCCAGATGCGTCAATCAGCCAGGTTGCCTCTTGTTCTGCACCGAGCGGTTTCCAGATTTTGTCTGAAAAATAGGTGGCGATATCTTGGCCAATCGCCTGGCGCAACACCACCGCCAACACAAAGGTTTCTGCCGAGGCGTAGTACCAACGCTCACCAGGCGCAGCGATACGTCGATTAAATAGTTTGGCAACGTTTGCACCCCCTTCGGATTGACCCCCAAAGGTTGCGCGCGAAAGTCGTACCGCGTCGTCTCGCCCATCGTAATCTTCGCGAAACTGCACACCTGAAGACATGGTCAGCAAGTGGCGCAGAGGGGTATTACCGTACTCACTGCCTCGCAATTCTGGCGCATAGACCTGTGCCAAGTCATCGAGTGAACGAATGCGACCCTCATTCAGCGCTACACCGATCAACATCGCAATCACGGTTTTGGCCATCGAGAAAGAGGTAAACCGTTGCTCGGGCTGGCGGGCGTATTGATAGCGCTCAAGTAACACGGTATCGCCCTGCGCGATCAACAGGGCAGTGGCCGGGTTACGCTCGAAGTAATCGTTGAGTGTTTTTGTACCGCTACCCAATACTGCTGCACCTTGATAATTCAGCGTCAGTTCAGACGCTGACCGTTGCCAAGCCTGCACAGGCGGTGCCTTTGCCGAGACGCTCGCTTTAAAGATTTCATCGAGTCTTGAAAAGCTGTCAACACTGGCCTGCGCTTGCCACCAGTTATGGCGCGACCCCCGCGTAAAATCTGAAACGATGCCTCCAAAGAGCGCCATTTGCGGGCCATCCGCGCGCATCCCAATGCCTTGGTCAAAGCGCCACGTACTGGTTTTGCTTTGCCCACTTGTGCCGCAACCTGCAGCCCCCAACAACATGGCTATGGCCAACAAGGCCCAGACGGACTTGAGAGTACCAGACCTATGCATCATGAAAACTCCTTATACTGATATTCTTTCTATTTGAAGCCTCGCTATGACTCGCGCTAAGACTTTACAACAACATCCCGATGCCCCCGGCGAGCTCTTGATTTGGACGTCGGTTGACCCAGCCTACGAGCAAGACTTTAACCAGTGGTACGACCAAGAGCATATGCAAGAACGTGCGGCGATCAAAGGATTTCGCTGGTCGCGCCGCTATCACTCAGACACCTGCGCACGCCCCTACCTGGCCTTGTACCGAACTGACACCCTGCACGTCTTTACCAGCGAGCCCTATCGCCAGGCGTTCACCAAACAAACCCAGTGGTCTGAGCGTAACTTTACCCGTATGCGCGACACTAGTCGGCGAGTCAACGCAGTTACCCCACTTGCGGGCGTGGGTACCGGTGCCGCAGTGGCGCTGGTCTGTTTACAAACGCTCGAGCAGGCACAAGCTGCGATTGAGCTGGCCCAAGCCCTCATCGGGGCGATGGATGGCGTGTTGGCTGTGCGTGCGCTGTGCCCTGATCCGGTATTGTCAACACCCTTACCCTCTGAAGATGTCACGACGCGTAAGCTCGAACCGTTTTTGGTGATCGAGACCACTTCGCTCTTGATAGCAGAAGCCGCTAAAAAATGGATCTCAGACCAGCTTGCGTGTCCCGCAGAGCGCAGTCACTGTTTTAAATTGTTATGGGATCTGCAATCGAGCGAACTTGAGCGCTAGCTTTTTTTGGCGGTGATTTTTAATGTTTTGCCGATGGTCTGGTTAAAGTCGTTGACGCATTGACCCGAACAACGACCAGCCCATTTTGACACCACGTTTTGGGTGGCCAGGCGCCTGACCGTGGCCAAGTCGGCTTGGCTTGGCTTAACAAGCACCATTTTGCCTTTCGGTGCCATCGGACAAGCTTTAGCACCTGTGTTGCAGTCATAGCCTTTTTGATTTTCAGTTTCGGCGAACAACCATAAGCTCTCGGTCAGCTTGGATAAGTTGATCTCGAGCAAAGCGCGTACCTCTGGATTGAGTTGATCCCAAACCTTTTGGTTCACCGCATGGATTTCTTGATTCCAACCCAAAGGCAAGGCATAGAGATGGGTGGCCGAGGTATACCACTTGGCGGTGTAGCCCGCCATGCTGCTGGCCACTGCGCATGCGATCGTTTTATTTTGAAAAGCGGGCAGAACTTCGGCAATGGGCATACTGACGGTTTTAGCACCCAGGGCTTCGAGCAGTTCTCCTTGCGAACGCGTGATCGTACGAACGCGTTTATCCTTTAAATCAGCCAGTGCACGAAGCGCAAAGTTGCAAAATAATACCTGTGGCGCAAAAGGGGAGATTCCAAGCAACTTGCTTTGATAGGTACTGGACAAATGCCGGGCTAATACGGAACTAAAACTAGCTGAAATCATCCGAGCGGATTTTGCATCGGTCGCTAGACCTGCGAGGTCGACGGCCTCGTAGACGGGCGTATCGCCCGAGGGATAAATTAGAGGCACCACACCAAATTCGATCACGCCTTGCTTCATGAGTTTGAGCAACTCAGTGCCCTTTAAGCCCATTTCGTCAAAGCCTTTAATTTGCGCAGTAATCTGGCCCGCAGTGTGTTCAGGCAGTGTCTTCAGCCAAAAAGGTTGTTCGATTTGTTTATAGGTCGAGCGCGTGCTTAGGCCACCTAGCACTTTAAGTTCAGTGACGGGCAGCTCTTGTGCCACAGAAAGGCTTAACGTGGCCCCGTAGCTCAATGCTAACGCCCAAGCCAGGCAGTACCTGACTGCAGACGCCAGCCAACGGCTCAGCCCCATTTCAGCCATTCCCTGGGCTTGTCCTATACTCTGTGCTGTATTTTCTTTATTTCGCATAGCGCATTCTACCAATGCCACAGACAGACTCAACTATTTTTAAAACTCAGGGCGACTCTGGCTTGAGGCAACCGGGCACTGAAGCGCCTCTTGTGCCCAAACTCAGGCCGCAAACTCGGCCGTTGTTAGGCATTGCTTTTCTCCTACTTTCGCTGCTAAGCCTGACTACGCTTGACGCAAGCGGCAAGTGGGTGATGGGTACAGGGGTGTCTTTGCTCGTTCTGGTTTGGTTTCGCTATCTTGTGCATATCGTCTTGGTGCTTGCCGTTGTCTTGCCGCTGCAGGGCTTAGCGGTCTTTCGGGCTCGCTCACCGCGCTTGCAATGCCTGCGCGCAACGGCCATGTTGGCGGCGACCTTAACTTTTTTTACCTCGCTAAGCTACTTGCCACAGGCCGAGGCCACGGCCATCATTTTTATCTCGCCCCTGATTATGCTCGCGGTCGCTCCTTGGATTTTAAAAGAACCGCCGCGAACCTCGCGCTGGATCGCAGCGGGCGTGGGCTTTATTGGCGTGCTGTTGGTCATCCGACCTTCAGCAGGTTTGCCGTTAATGGGCGTGATCACCGGACTCATGACCGCTTGCCTATTTGCCACGCAACATCTGACGACACGTCTGGTCGCAAGCGACCATCCTTTTACAACGCTGGTCTGGAGCGGCGGACTGGGCACGCTCGCGCTGGCATGTACGCTACCGTTTATCTTGCCTGCGGCTTGGCCCACCCTGGCAAACCTTGACCCCCTGGTCTGGCTTGTGATGCTTTCAACGGGAGTGACTGGCGGAGTGGGCCATTTGCTACAAATTCAGGCGTATCGCTTCGCTCCCGCCTCGCTGCTGGCGCCTTTTATCTATTTGCAGATGACATCCGCAGCCACGCTGGGCTGGCTAATTTGGTCGCATTTTCCGGATGCGACCACGTGGGTCGGGATTGCGATTATTTGTGCAAGCGGGATTGTCAACAGTTTGATCGAATGGCACCGCGGCCGCCACCCAAGCACCTCACCGACTTAGCGACTGAGTCACGCACAGCTCAAGCATTGGGCCACCGGTTGGTTAGGCCACCGAGTCGTTAAGCCGCCGAGCCCTCAGGACCCGAGTCAAGTCAGGACGAAACAAGACGACCACCTTGCAAGACCAGCTGCCGGGCACAGCGCGCCGCCAGAACTGGATCATGCGTGACCAAAACAAGCGTGGTGCCAAGCGACTGATACAGCGAGAACAACATCTCGATCACGCGTGCGCCAGTCGCCTCATCAAGGCTGCCCGTTGGCTCGTCTGCAAACAATAATGCAGGCTTTTGCACAAAGGCACGCGCTAAAGAAACCCGTTGTTGCTCGCCGCCAGACAAGGTTGAGGGGTAATGATGCAGGCGCTGCGCGAGCCCAACCTGTTCGAGCATCCGCTTGGCAGGGCCTGCAGCCTCGAGGCCCGATAACTCGAGCGGTAGCATGACGTTTTCAAGCGCTGTCAGATTAGGCAATAACTGAAACGACTGAAACACGAAGCCTAAACTTTTTGCACGCAACGCGGCTCGACCATCTTCGTCAAGGTCAAACAGCGACTGGCCCAACAACGTGACGCTTCCCTCTGTGGGTGTATCGAGGCCTGCCAACAAACCTAGTAAGGTAGATTTGCCAGAGCCCGAGGCTCCGGTGATCGCGATTGACTGACCTTGCTCAACCGAGAACGTAATATTGTCTAAAATGGTTAACTCGCCTAAGGCATCAGCCACTCTTTTGCACAGGCCCCTGACCTCTATCGCACTACTTACCGCTGCCTTCATGAATCCCTTTTCTTGCTCTCGTCGTCGTTTAATCGTTTGTTTAGCGGGTCTGTGTTTGCACACTATTGCTCAAGCCTCTGCGCAAGGACAACCCTTGGGGCAACCTCACCGTATTCTAGTCGTTGGCGACAGTCTTTCGGCAGAGTACGGCCTGGCACGAAACACCGGGTGGGTTGAGCAGCTAAAAGTCGCACTCGCAAACCAACTGCCGGGCACCACCGTCGCAAACGCCAGCATCAGTGGCGACACCACAAGCGGCGGTGTGACCCGCCTAGATGCCGCGCTCAAACAGCACCGCCCAACCATCGTTCTACTTGAGCTTGGCGCCAACGATGCCTTGCGCGGCCTGCCTTTGGCACTCACACAAAAAAATCTCATTGACATGATCCTGCGCGCCAAAGCAGCTGGCGCCAAAGTTGTTTTAATTGGAATGCAAATACCGCCTAATTATGGGCGGGAATACTCGCAAGGCTTTAAAAATGTCTTTGTGCAGACTGCCGCTCAAACTGACGCAGCGTTAGTGCCCTTTTTGCTTGAAGGCTTTGCCGATCAAAAACAGTATTTTCAGGCTGACGGCATTCACCCAAATGAAAGCGCGCAAAGCAACATGCTAGCCACCGTCAGAAAAATCCTTGACCCACTGCTGCGCTGAGCCTGCGCGGCGCTTACGTTACGCGTTTAAAACCGGCGGCCCCCGCTTAAAGCTTTGCCCCGTCAAGCTCGCCTGAAATCAGTTTTTTAGCATCAGGCATCAGTTTCACTTTGTAGCTTTCGCGTAATAGCTTTAAGGCCGCCTGTTCTTCGGCAGCCCCCCAGGCTTGTGATAACTGGGCCTGTAACTGAGTCACTTGTGCAGCCTCTGGGGCAGCGCCTGGTTCGATCTTTGAAAGCCACAAAACAGCATAGCCCTCGGGGCCAGCCACACCCAAAAACCGTGGCAACGGTGTTGCACTTGCCGACATGACCGCTTCGAGTTGCTCGCGCGACAAGGACTGAGGCGACTGCCGAGTCACGACTTGCACCGAATCAAAATCCTTGGGCTCTGAGGCAGTGGCGGCCTTGAGCAGATCAAGCTGTTTGACGCCCGCGTCGGTGGCAGTAGCTAAAGCGCGCTCATTAGTCAGGGTCGTGCGAATTTGTGCTGCGACCTGTTCGAGAGGTGGGACTTTAGCGGCATGCACCGCCGTCACACGTAACGCGAGAATGGTGTCTGTCGCCAACTCAATCGCGCCAGAGTTTAATTTATCTTTTAACACTTCAGTAGAGAAGGCAGTTTGGCGTACCTTAGGGTTGCCTAACAAAGTTTGCTCGGCCTCAGTAGGCATGGCGCCATCGTTACGCTGCGAGGCCGGCAGCAAACCCTCACGAGTTAAACCCGTGGCCTTTTTGATCTCTATGCCAAGCGCATCGGCGATCGGCTTCAGACTATCGCGCTGGTCATAGATCAGATTCGTCAGTTTGCCCGCCATCGCCGCAAAGCGTTCGGCAGCGAGTTGTTTACGGATTTCGCCGGTAATGTCTTCTTTGACTTCAGTCAGAGGCTTGATGCTAGGAGGCTGAGTGTCAGTCACGTAAAGCACGTGCAACCCAAAGGGGCTCTCGACAACCGACGAAACCTCGTCTTTCTTTAACTTAAACAGAGCCTCTTCAACTTGAGGAACAAGCATATTTTTGCTGACCCAACCCAAATCCCCTCCTTGACTAGCCGAGCCCGAATCTTGCGAAAACTCTTTGGCAAGCGCTGCAAAATCTTTAGGGTTGGCCGCTGCACGTTTGGCTAAGTCTGCCGCCTTTTGCTGAACCGCCGCTTTCGCGCTTGCGTCTGCCGAGGCAGCAACCTCGAGCAAGATGTGGCTCACGCGACGACGTTCGGGCTGACCGTAACGCGCCTCGTTTTGCTTATAAAAACTTTCGATATCGGCTTCTGAAATCTTAAGGTCTTTCGACGCCGCGTCTTCGTTTAGCACCAAGTAATCGATATCGACATTTTCAGCAACCATCAACCGAGCTTGGTTGGCGTCGTACCAAGCTTTGATATCGGTGTCAGGGACAGAAACGTCTTTGGCGTAAGACCCAAGCGAAAATAACTTGCGCGCGACGGTGCGCTGCTCGGTAATCAACGCAAAAAGCTTCTGCCCGACCTCGGCGGGGACCCGTGCGGTTGAGCCGATAGGCTGCAACACCTGCGCCAAGGTCAGGTCGCGACGCAAACCCTGTTCAAAGGCCGCTGTGGTCATCCCTTGGGCTGCCAGCGCCTGTTTGTAGCGCTCTGGCGAAAACTGCCCATCTTGTTGCACCGCCGGGATCGCAGCGATGCTGCGACGCAGGGTTTCATCTGAGACAGAGTAGGCGCCAGTGGTGGCAGCGATTGCAATTGCGCGCTGATCAATCAGCGTGTTGAGCAACTGCTCTCTGAAGGCTGGCGTGTCAAAGGCTGCTGCGTCGAACTGCGCGCCAAGCATGGTGCGATATTGTTCAAGCTGGGCGCGTCTGGCGTTGTTGAACTCTCCCAACGTGATGCCTTTGCCATCAACCGAGGCCAGTTCCGGCTCGTTTGAAATAAAGCTTGAATACCCCTGCACGCCAAAAAACACGAACGAAGGCAAGATCAAAAGAAGCAGGATTAACTGCATCCAACGCTGGTGGTTACGAATAAAATCAAACATAGGGGTGCGCACGCCTAAAGTCAAAGCGGGCAAAGTTTACCACTTGGTACGTTATGCTTGCACCTTAGCTCACTTGAGCGTTCGGTTTTTACGATGCACACTTTGCCCCCCTGGCCTTATCCACGCTTTGTCGCCCACCGGGGCGCAGGCACACACGCCCCAGAAAACACCTTGGCAGCGATGCGGATGGGTGCCAGTTTTGGCTACAAAATGGTTGAATTTGATGCCAAACTCAGCAAGGATCGGGTCGCCATCCTGCTGCACGATACCGATCTTGCGCGCACCACCAATGGCAGAGGTAACGCCGCCGAGCACTCTTTTAGCGCCTTAGCGCAGCTCGATGCAGGCCAGTGGTTCGGTGCGGCCTTTAGTGGCGAGCCGATCCCCACGCTCACGGCCGTCGCGCGCTACACCCAGGCTCAAAACATTGCCTGTAACGTTGAAATCAAGCCTACGCCGGGCGACGAGGCTCTGACAGGCACGCTGCTGGCTCGACAGGCGCTCACTGACTGGCAGCATGCCAGCGTCGCGCCCCTGCTCTCCTCGTTCTCGCTGGTTGCGCTTGAAGCCGTACAAAAAGCTGCTCCCGACCTCCCACGCGCTTGGCTGACCGCAGAACTGACACCCGACTGGCTGGCAATCCCCACACGCCTGGGGTGTCTCTCTGTGCATCTGCACCACGCTCTGCTGACACAGGCCTTAGTCCACACCATCCACACTGCGGGTTTTCGTGTCGCGGCCTGGACCGTCAATGACCCCGCTCACGCAACCGAACTCTTACGCTGGGGCGTTGACGCGATCATTACTGATGCGCTTGACTTAATTGCACCCGCTTAACCCCTGGGCTCAAGTCCCACTTGGGCAATACGCTTTGACTTGGCCTCACCCCGGAGAACGCATTGTTTAGTTACCGCCACGGCTTTCATGCTGGCAATCACGCCGATTTGCTTAAACATTTGGTGTTAGTGCACCTTTTGCAATACTTCAATCAAAAAGACGTGCCGTATTCATTTGTCGACTTACATGCCGGAGCTGGGCTCTACGACCTACAAGGTGACTGGGCGCAAAAAAATGGCGAATATGCCTCTGGTATTGGCAAACTCTGGGAGACTAAAAAAACCTGCCCGCCCCTGGTCAACGCCTATCTTGAGGTGGTTCGCGCGTTGAACCCTGATGGCGAATTGCGTTTGTACCCGGGGTCGCCGTGGATCGCACTGGAGGCGTGCCGCAGTCAGGATAGATTGCGTTTGTTTGAAATGCACCCCAGCGAAGCTGACATCCTGACCATGAATCTTGAACAGCGCGGGGCGCAAACACTTAAGCAGACCACCTTATATGAAAGCGACGGTTTTACTGGCCTCAAAGGACACATCCCGCCGCCTAGTCGCCGCGCCATCGTCTTGATGGATCCCTCGTACGAAGATAAAAAAGATTACCGGCACGTCGTGGATACCGTCAAAGACGCGCTGATTCGGTTTCCGACAGGGTGCTATGCAATCTGGTGCCCCCAGGTGCAACGCAGAGAGGCGCAAGAACTGCCCCGACAACTAGAGCGCGCGGGCGCCAAAAACTGGCTGTATGCCAGCCTCACCGTACGCAAACCGACAGACGACGGTCTAGGCTTGCACGGCAGTGGCATGTTTGTCATTAACCCGCCCTGGACGTTGAACGCGGCGTTAAAAGAGACCCTGCCCTGGCTAGTCAAAGCACTTGGGCAAGATGCCCGCGCTGGTTATAAGCTCGATTTTTTAGAGCACTAAAACCGCTCATCCGCTCGCAAATAGCGCCACTGGGCAACCGGCAGATCGGCCAGACGTACCTGCCCGATACGTACCCGCTTGAGTCCTAGCACTTTTAAGCCAACCAGTTCACACATACGGCGAATCTGGCGTTTTTTTCCCTCGTTCAAGATGAACTGGAGTTGCTCATCGTTTTGCCAGCGTACCGTCGCGCGTTTAAGTTTTTTACCATCAAGCGAAAGACCTTCGTTGAGTAGTTCG
>CAMBZR010000023.1 GCA_945872285.1 Bordetella parapertussis
TAAGTTTTACGCCTCGGTGCGGTTAGATATTCGCCGCATTGGCGGTATCAAAAAAGGCGATGAAGTCGTGGGTAACGAAACCCGTGTGAAGGTCGTTAAAAACAAGATCGCGCCACCTTTCAAGCAAGCCGAATTCGACATTATGTATGGGGCTGGTATTTCTCGCGAAGGCGAGATCATTGATTTGGGCGTTGTTGCGGGCATCGTTGATAAAGCCGGTGCTTGGTTCAGTTACAACGGCGATCGCATCGGTCAGGGCAAAGACAACGTGCGTGAGTATCTGCGCGAGCATCCAGCCATGGCTGTTGAAATTGAAAATCGAGTCCGTGAAAAGCTCGGCGTAGTCGCTCGTACACCGTCGGTGGCTGAGGCCGCCGCCACTGCGGCTGCACCTAAAGCAGTCTTAAGTAAAGCGTCAAAAGCCGTCGCAGCCGAGCCTGACTCCGACGACGATCTGTGATTCTGTGACTCTTTGTTTCTTTGATTCTGGGGCTCGTGCAGACAATGAATGACGAGTTCGAGTCGGTGCGAGCAGTTACCACTCAAGCCAAACCGCGGTCCGGCCTGTCCCTCAGGGCTCGGGCCGTTGGTTTATTGTCCCGGCGCGAGCATAGTCGCGTTGAACTGAGTCGCAAGCTTTCGGTGCATGCTCAGAGCCCCGACGAACTCATTGAATTGCTTGACGCTTTAGCTAAAGAGGGCTGGCAGTCAGACGAGCGCTTCGTGCGGGGGTTCGTGCATCGCAAAGCGGGGCAGCAAGGTTTAGTCAAAATTATTCAAGAATTGACCCAGCAGGGCATCGATGCGACGCAAGTTGCTCAAGTACGGCTCGAGCTCAAAGGTTCGGAGTTTGAACGTGCGCAAGGTGTTTGGCAAAAAAAATTCAGCCGAAGTGGCCCCCCATTGACTGCGCCTGACTATGCTCGTCAGGGTCGGTTTTTAGCCTCGCGTGGTTTTTCAGCTGAGGTCATACACCGAATTCTCAAAGAGCCGCCCGAGTACGAGACCTAAGTATTCTTCAACTGCCCGCTGTTTGCTACAGGCGTGGGCGCAGCTCAGCTTCTTCGAGTTTCTAGTTAACTTCCCTTTGCTGCGCTATACTTCTACGCTTTGCTGCACCGTGTCATTTGACAAATCAAGCCCGTATGCCTTTGCCTTTACCTGCCTATCCCCGCAAGCCTCTGCACAATCGTTCGATTCAAGTCCATTCCTTTGAGCGTGAGGATGGTTTGTGGGATGTTGAGGCCGAACTGATCGATTCAAAAGCCTTTAGCTACCTCAAGCGTGATGGTAGCGAGCAAAAGACTGGGCAGGCTTTTCATCACATGCACCTGCGCATCACGATCGATAGCACCTTCACTATCCTTGATGCCATGGCTGCCTACGATGCGTCGCCCTTTGGTGAGCCCTGCACCTCAATTGTTGGGGCGTATCGTGACCTGATCGGCATGAATCTACTTAAAAGTTTTCGCCAGCAGGTCAAAGAACGCTTTAGCCGCACCGCCGGCTGTACGCACATGACAGAATTAGCTGCCGTGTTACCCACGGCCGCAGTGCAAACCATGTCAGGTCAGCGTCGCAATGCGGCCGATCCCACAAAACGCCCGTATCAGTTAGGGGGTTGCACGGCGTGGCGTCTTGACGGTCCAATTACCAAAGAGCTCTACCCGCAGTGGTACGTTGCACCTGAAGTCATTGCAACAGAAGTACCAAAAAAATAGTCTTCTCAGTTAGCTCCCGGCAGATTGGGGCACGCTTAAGTGCGTGAGTTGTTGTCATCCTTATTTGTTTAACGTTCAGGATCCCTATGAAAATCCACGAGTATCAGGGCAAAGAGTTGCTGCGTCAGTTTGGTGTGGTCGTGCCACGCGGCATTCCGGTGTTTAGTGTCGACGAGGCGGTTGCTGCTGCCCAGGCACTCGGGGGCCCAGTGTGGGTAGTGAAAGCGCAAATTCATGCGGGTGGGCGGGGTAAGGGTGGTGGCGTCAAGCTCGCGCGTTCTCTTGAAGACGTGCGTAAGATTTCTGGCGAAATTCTTGGCATGCAATTAATTACGCACCAGACCAATGCGCAGGGCCAAAAGGTCAGGCGCCTGCTGATCGAAGAGGGCGCCGACATTAAAAAAGAATACTACGTTGGCATTGTGACTGATCGCGGGTCCCAACGTGTCTGCGTAATGGCTTCAAGTGAAGGCGGAATGGACATCGAAGAGGTGGCCGAACATCATCCTGAAAAAATTCTTAAAGTTTTTGTCGATCCTGGTACTGGGTTGACAGAGGCAGACGCCCAGACGTTGGCGCGCGGAATCGGTGTGCCTGAAGCCTCAGTGGCCAAGGCGGGTGCCGAGTTTCAAAAGCTATACAAAGTGTATTGGGATACCGATGCGTCTCTGGCTGAAATCAATCCTCTGATTTTGGCCGGTAGCGGCGACATTATTTCGCTTGACGCCAAGTTTAATTTCGACACAAACGCGCTGTTTCGTCATCCCGAAATCTTGGCCTATCGAGACCTTGACGAAGAAGACCCCGCCGAGATCGAAGCCAGCAAACACGAACTTGCTTATATTCAACTCGATGGCAACATCGGATGCTTAGTGAACGGCGCTGGCCTGGCCATGGCAACGATGGATGCCATTAAATTATTTGGTGGCGAACCGGCTAATTTTCTGGATGTCGGTGGTAGTGCCACGGCCGAACGCGTCACTGAAGCGTTCAAGATCATGCTCAGCAATAAAGGCACCAAAGCCATTTTGGTGAATATTTTTGGTGGCATCATGCGCTGCGATGTGATTGCACAAGGTGTGATTACGGCGTGTAAAGCCGTCAACTTAAGCGTGCCTTTAGTGGTTCGCATGAAAGGCACCAACGAAGAGTTGGGCAAGAAAATGCTAGCCGATTCGGGTCTGCCTATTATCAGCGCCGACACAATGGCTGATGCCGCAACCCGCGTTGTCGCGGCGGCTAAATAATTCTGCCAGGGATACTGATATGTCGATTTTGATTAACAAAGATACAAAAGTGATTACTCAAGGCATTACCGGCAAAACCGGCCAATACCACACGCGAACTTCACGCGCTTACGCCAATGGCGAAGCGGCCTTTGTAGCGGGCGTGCACCCTAAAAAAGCGGGCGAGAATTTCGAAGGTATTCCGATTTTTGCCTCGGTCAAAGACGCTAAAGCACAAACGGGCGCCAACGTATCGGTTATCTATGTGCCGCCCGCAGGTGCCGCTGCAGCCATCTGGGAAGGCATTGAAGCCGAATTGGATTTAGTGATTTGCATCACTGAGGGAATCCCGGTTCGCGACTTGCTTGAGATTAAGTACCGCATGGCGCAAATCAACAGCAAAACGCTTTTGCTAGGGCCCAACTGCCCAGGTTTAATTACGCCTGACGAAATCAAGATCGGCATTATGCCTGGTCATATTCATCGTAAGGGCCGTGTGGGTATCGTGAGCCGTTCGGGTACCCTGACCTACGAGGCCGTGGCACAAGTGACTGAGCTCGGTTTAGGTCAGTCTAGTGCTGTTGGTATCGGTGGCGATCCAATCAATGGCTTGAAGCACATTGATGTGCTCAAGTTGTTTAACGACGACCCCGACACCGATGCCGTCATCATGATCGGCGAAATCGGCGGACCTGACGAAGTCAACGCTGCATTGTGGGCAAAAGAGCACATGAAAAAGCCGATGGTTGGCTTTATTGCAGGCGTCACGGCACCAGCAGGTAAGCGCATGGGCCATGCAGGAGCTCTGATTTCTGGTGGTGCCGATACGGCCGATGCCAAGCTTGAAGTCATGGAAGCCTGCGGCATTCGCACCACGAAAAACCCCTCCGAAATGGGCAAGCTCCTGAAATCAGTTCTATAAGACGGTTCTGTAAGACTTTAGAGCCTAATGTCATGAGGGCCGACCCGTTTTTCTGCGGGTCGGTTTTTTTTTGCTGATCGTGTTTCAATTACGGTGTTTGAATCACTTTGGATTTCTTTGATGACAACCCCACCTCTGCCCGCTCAGCGCGGACAAACAATCCTGCAGCGCTTGTTGCTGTTGGCCGTGATTGGAATCGTCGCGACTGTTGTTTTTAACTATCTTCGCTAAGGGTTTGACTCGAGTGACTCTTGGCCGTTTAACCATCGCGACGCGTGTAAGCCGCCTTGCTCTCTGGCAGGCCGAGCACGTGCAGATGCGCTTAATGGCCTTGTATCCAAAGATGCAAGTCTCTTTACTAAAACTTAGCACCCGTGGCGATGAGATACTCGATCGCAGTTTGTCAAAGGTCGGCGGTAAGGGACTGTTTGTGAAAGAGCTAGAGAACGCTCTGCTTGATGGCCGCGCCGACTTGGCCGTGCATTCGCTTAAAGATATGCCGGTCGATATGCCAGAGCCCTTTGAAATTTCAACTATTTTAGCGCGTGCGGATTGTCGCGATGCCTTTGTGTCCAATCATTACGAAACGCTAGCCGACCTGCCGCAAGGCGCGGTCGTCGGGACCTCAAGCCTGCGGCGCGAGGCGCAACTGCGCGCGCGTGATTCAACACTTAAGGTTAAGCCCTTGCGCGGCAATGTCGACACTCGTCTCGCAAAGTTGGATAGCGGGGAGTACGCGGCAATTATTTTGGCTGCAGCCGGACTCGAGCGTTTAGGCCTTGGGCACAGGATTCGTCAACGACTGTCTGTGCAAGAGTCGTTGCCTGCAGCGGGGCAAGGTGCTTTGGGGATTGAAATCTTACGAAAACGCGTTGAATTGCCCGAAATTTTAGCGCCACTTTGCTGTCACGAAACGACTGCCTGTGCTGTGGCCGAACGCGCGGTATCGCGGGCGTTGGCCGGCTCTTGTCAGGTGCCTCTGGCAGCATACGCCTGTCTTGACGGGCAGCAGCTGAGTTTGCAGGCGCTTGTTGCCGCCCCCGATGGTCATGTCATGTATCGCGCGCGTGCAGTCGGGCCAGTTTCACAGGCCCTAGCGCTTGGTCTTCAGGTAGCCCATGACTTGCTGGCGCAAGGTGCTGCGGTACTTCTGGCAAGTTTGGCGGATACGGCTGAGCCCGAAGGTTAGTGCCGATGGCCAATCAGCCCACTCAAGCGTTGCGCCCCCAACCGGTGGGTCAGACAACGCCTGGCGCAACGGCGGGCTTCGTGCCTGCGACGGCGATTTTGACCCGTCCCGCTGGGCGCAACACGGCCCTGGCTTGCGAACTTGTCCGTCTGGGCTGGCCGGTCCTTGAATGTCCGGCACTCGAAATTCAAACGGCTTGGGTGCCGCCTAATGCTGAAATCCCCCGGCTCGAAGATTTTGATTTAGTTGTATTTGTCAGTCGGGCCGCGGTCTCTGGCTATCTGAGCCAAGATCCTGAGCGAGGAAGTTGGCCCGAAGGGGTGGTGGCGGCCTGTATGGGGCCAGTGACGGCAGCGGCGATTGTTCGTGCGTTTGGCACTGGCTTGACTGTGTTGCATCCCCAGGGCGCCGCCTCGCAAGACTCTGAGGCGCTTTGGCCGCTGCTTTTGGCGCAAAAAGTTTTGCCGCAACGTGTTTTGATCTTGCGCGGCCAAGATGGTCGCGAATGGTTGGGCGAAAAACTGACCAACGTCGGCGCTGCTGTGACCATCCATCAAGCCTATCAACGCGAGGTTGCGCCCTGGCCGCAACAGTTGTGCGAGGCTTTGCGTACGCTTGCGCTTTCGGGTTCACAACCGGTGTGGCTGCTGACGAGCACCCACGGCATCACTGCGCTCACCGCTAAGCTCAAAGAACTGAATTTAATCCCTTGGTTTTGTTCGTCCGTCTTTGTCTTGACGCACGAGCGCCTCAAACCGATTTTGGCTAAAGCCCTTGGCCTGGAGGCGCAGCACTTGCGCCAAGTGCTCGCAAGCCCGGATGACGCAGCGCTCGTGTTGTGTTTTGCACAAATAAGCCAACAGCTTAAACACCTTTAACGCATTGAAAATGCACGTTTGTTCAGGGTAACGATTACAATAGCGGGATGACAGAACCCATTTCTTCGCTTCCGCCCCTCGCACAAGCCGCGCCGGTAACGCCAGCGGTGAATCCTCAGGCCTCGGGCACTGAACCGTCTTTGCGGTTTCGCCGCAAAAGCTCTGGCCCTTCGTGGTCGGTGACCTTGATGATTGTGTTCTTAATGATCGCCTTGGTTGTAGGTGGTGGCGCTTGGTTTGCGCAAAAGCGTTTTGATTCGGCTGGTCGTGAGGTCGCCTCGCAAGTACAGGGCTTTAACGCTCAACTCACCGATACCAAACGCGAGGCTAAACAAGCGTTGGCGCAGGTCGAGTCGCAAGCCAAACTCATTGTCGAACTACAACAGACTTTGGCCGAGGCCAAAGGGCAGTTTGCAGGTCTAGAACAGGCTTGGACAACCTTCAATAAAGGTATGGAAGACTCAATGCTAGCCAACGACATCGATCGTTTGGTCACCTTGGCGAGTCAGCAGTTGCGCTTGGCAAGTAATGTCAATAACGCCGTCATGGCGCTCGAAACAGCGCTTTCCACCTTAGTGCGTGCCGATCGGCCGCGCTTTGCTGCGGTTCAAAAAGCCCTGAGTGCAGATCTTGACCGCCTGCGTTCAGTTCCTTTAATAGATGCTGGTGTGATTTCTCTACAACTCGAGACGCTCACGGCCTTAATTGGGCGAGCGCCGCTTTTGGTGCCTGATACGGCAGTACCCAAAGTGGCCGCGATCGCGCCCACCAGCGTCCAGTTAAACCCACCGGCGCCCAGCGCCTTGGCAAAAGCTGCGGCGACTGTCGCTGCAGCTACCACCGAGACCGGAGCGGCCCCGACGCTTACAGAAGAGCCTTGGTGGAGTTTCGCTTTAGCCAAAACAGTGTCTTGGTCGAAGGCTGTCGCGGTCTTTATGGCCAAAGAGCTCGCCAGCGTTGTGAGTATTCAGCGCGTCAATGATGCCAGCGCTTTGTTACTTTCGCCTGAACAAGGCGCCCAGCTGCGGGCAAATCTTCGCACCCGAGTCTTAACCGCTCAGATGGCATTACTGATGCATCAGCCTTCGGTTTGGCGTGCTGAAATTACGGCGCTTCAAGCCTCTTTGGGGACTCGCTACGACCCCAACGCGGCGGATACAGTGGCTGCCCTACGACTGGTGCGTGAGCTTGCTGCGGTGCCTGTGGGCGTGGCGCTTCCGGATATGACAAACAGCATCGCTGCTCTTGAGGCGGTGCGGCTACAAGAGCCCAACAACAAAAGCGAGGATTAAGTATGCGTACTTGGTTCTGGACCTTGTTGCTGACCACGGTTGCCGTGGTACTGGCGGTTGCGCTGCGAGAAAACACCGGTCAAGTTCTGATCATGTTAAACGCGTGGCGCATTCAGGTGTCGTTTGCCTTTGCCGTCTTGGTGCTGGTTGCAAGCTTCATCATTTTGTATGTGGTCGTGCGCCTATTAACCTGGTTGACCGGCATTCCCATGCGCGTACGGGCCTGGCGCGATCGCAGGCAAGTCCGACTTGACCACGAATTACTCGAGCAAGGCTGGACCGAATTACTTGAGGGGCGTTATGCCAATGCCGAAAAAGATCTGACCAAATTGTTAGATCAAAGTCGCAGTGCAAATCGTCAGGTTCTTGCTGGCTTATCGGCTGCTCGGGCTGCTCACGCGCTAGGAGAGTTCGCAAGGCGTGACAGCCTGCTTGCACAGGCCAAAGACAAGGCCGGCTCAGATACGGGCCTAAGCGAGGCCGTGGCAACGGCGGCAGCCGACTTGTATCTGGATCAGGGTTTAGCGCAACAGGCACTTGATGTCTTGCTTCCCTTGCAACAGACCGGCGCACGTCACGTGCATACGCTGCGTTTATTGTTGCGCGCCTACCGGCAGCTGAACCGGTCTGATCAGGTGCTTGTTTTGGCTCGTACCCTTAGCCGTCGCAAAGCGTTGCCAAGTATCGAAGCGCGGCCGCTGATCGAAATGGCGGCAGCTGCGCGTTTGCGCGAAACCTTGCCCTCGGGAGACTGGCAAAAAATCTGGAAAGACCTCAAATCAGACGAGCGCACCCTGACCGAGGTCGCCTTGGCGGGTGCAGCTGCGTTTGAAGCCGCAGGTCAACCGCTTGAGGCCTCAAAAATTCTTGAAGCGGCCCTTGAGCAGTCGCTCGATCCGCGGTTGCTCGAGGCCTACGCCCGCTGTGATCTTTCGCAGGTCGCACGCCGTCTCGAAAAAACCGAAGTCTGGTTACAAAAGACACCTGAGGCGCCAGAACTGTTGACAACGTTGGGTAATCTTTGTTTGTCGGGTCAGTTGTGGGGGCAGGCCGAACTTTATCTGACGCGTAGTCTGGCGCGTCGTAGCGATGCGCGCGTGCACGCACTACTTGCCAGCCTGTTTGACAAGCTAGAGCGCCCTCAAGAGGCCGCCACGCAGTGGCGCCTGGCAACCGCGGTGAGTACAGTTTTACCTGTCTTGGCGACAGACTCCTTTTTGCCTGCGGCTGATATCGACTCAGATCCAGGCGTGTTTCACGCAGAGGGCCTGGCTTACCTCACAGATAGTGGGTTTCCCGCTCAATGGGTTCAGGGGGATCGTGGCGTTCAGGCAGAGTCCCCTGGTGGCGCAAATACCTTACCCGCGAGCCCTGACTATGCCTCGCGGTCAAACGAGCTTGACGAATATTTTGATAGTGCGCCGGTTGCGCTTCTAGGCGAACCCGCGGCAGTAGCCCCTTATGCCGGACACACTCTCGGTGCCGAGCCCTCAGGCGCGGCAGTTGCTCCGACACCGACCCCAACCCCAGCGGCCCTTAGCGGTCAAGCCACAAGTCAACGTGACACGACTAAAGGTCAAGGCGACTAAAGGTCAAGGCGACTAAAAGTTAATCGGATTAAAGCTTGAGGCGTTAAGTTTTCAATTGTTTTTATTTTTTTCAGGATTCAAGCATGACTCAGTATGCAGTAGAAGCCCCCGCCATTGTTGGCTTGCCAATTGCCGGAAGCGCTGAATTGTTTCCGGTGCGTCGTGTGTATTGTATCGGGCGTAATTACGCCGAACACGCAAAAGAAATGGGTTTTACCGGTCGCGAAGATCCTTTCTTTTTTTGTAAACCGGCCGATGCGCTAGTTGCCATCCCTGCGGGTCAGCCTGGCCAGATTCCCTATCCTTCTAAAACGGCCAACTTGCATTACGAGATGGAACTTGTCGTTGCGTTGGATCGTGGCGGGGTGAATATCGAAGTCGGACGTGCAAATGACTGCGTGTTTGGCTATGCGTTAGGCCTCGATATGACGCGTCGAGATTTACAAAATGATTGCAAAAAACAAGGCCGTCCCTGGGAGATTGGCAAAGGCTTCGACGCCTCAGGGCCGATTGGTCCGATTCACCCTCGTGCGGTCATCGGGACTCTTTCACAAGGCAGCATTACCTTGTCGGTTAATGGCGTGCAAAAACAATCCAGCGACTTAGCGCAGATGATCTGGAATATTCCCGAAAGTATCGCGTATCTGTCTGGATTGTTTGAATTAAAAGCGGGCGATCTGATTTTTACCGGAACCCCCGAGGGGGTAGGCGCTGTCGTTAAAGGCGACAAAATGATCGGCCACATTGCTGGCCTAGGCGACTTCGAGGTGCATGTCGTCTGACAACTGCGGGTGCAGCGTGGGCCCTGAGTTGTTGACTTTTTTACGGTTCGGCGCAGACCTGCCTCAGGTCACGCCGCGCGTTTTAAAGTCAGCCTGCTGCTTTGCGCTAATTCCCAGCGAGTCTAGGATTTCGGTGGTGTGCTGACCAAGCGAGGGCGCTGCGCGCGTGATTTGGCCCGGAGTTTGACTTAATTTCGGTACGATGCCAGGAACCTGAATCACCGAGCCATCTGCTAGTGTGGTCTGAAGGATCATGTCGCGGGCTTGATAGTGAGGGTCGTTTGCGATGTCTGAGGCGTCGTAGCTTTTGCCTGCTGGCACGCCAGCGGCGTTCATGGCGGTTAAAACCTCGTCTAAAGGGTGCAGTGCCGTATAAGCTGAGATCGCAGCATCGATCAGTTCAGCGTGTTCTGCGCGCCCCGCGTTGCGTGCCAGCCGTTGGTCCTCTGCAAGGTCTGCGCGCCCGATCATCTGCATCAGTCGCTTGTAGATACTGTCGCCATTGCCCGCGATTAAGGCGTATTTGCCGTCTCGGCACAAGTAGGCGTTGGTCGGAGCGATGCCGGGCATACTGGCACCCGAGGGCTGTCTGATTGCGCCGAATTTTGAGTATTCGGGCAGCACACTTTCAAGCATATTAAAAACAGATTCGTACAGTGCAACATCAACCTCTTGGCCCACACCGCCTTGTTGTTCGCGGTGACGCAAGGCCATTAAGACGCCGATGACACCGTGTAAACCAGACAAGGTGTCACCAATCGAAACACCCGTGCGCACCGGAGGGCGTCCGGGTTCGCCCGTCAGATAGCGTAAACCGCCCATCGCTTCACCGATCACCCCAAACCCTGGGCGATCTTTATACGGGCCGGTCTGCCCATAGCCTGACACGCGGAGCATGATCAGTTTGGGATTGATGGCATGCAAGTCTTTGAAGCCGATCCCCCACTTTTCTAGGGCACCTGGCCGAAAATTTTCAATCACAATATCGGCATCTTTGGCTAACTGACGGATGATCTCTTGGCCCTCGGGTTCGCGCAAGTTAAGTGTCATTGAGCGCTTGTTGCGCGCGTGGGCAGCCCACCAAACTGAGGTGCCGTCATGCAGCATGCGCCACGTCCGCAAAGGATCGCCAGTTTCTGGTGGCTCAACTTTTATCACGTCAGCGCCAAACTCCGCTAATATTTTTGAAGCAAAAGGCCCGGCAATTAATTGCCCAAGTTCAATGACCCGCAGGCCACTCAAAGGAAGTGTCATAGATAGTGTTGAGATCGCGTTGAGTCGTGGGGCGCGCAGGGCGCTGATCCCTCGGATTATGCCAAACTTAGGCTAAGTCTGTGCGCGGCCGGGTAAGGTGCCGTTTACCCCTGTTTGGTGAGCCAGTCGCGCAGGCAAGCAAGGTGATGAGACGCTGCGCCCTCACATTTTGGGCTATAAACAGCGTCTGATCACTTTTAGCTGGTATTCAAGGATTTAGCATGAGTCAAAAAATTAAAACAACGATTGCCGGTAGTCTGCCCAAACCCGCCTGGCTCGCAGAGCCCGAAAAGCTTTGGGCACCCTGGCAACTTTCAGGCACAACGCTTGAGCAAGCAAAAACGGATGCGATGCGTTTGGCTGTGGATGATCAGCTGCGAGCCGGCATCACGGTAATTGGAGACGGCGAGCAAACCCGCCAGCATTTTGTCACGACATTTATTGAAAGCTTGTCTGGGGTTGATTTTGTGAATCGTAAGACGGTTCGAATCCGAGATCGTTACGACGCGGCTGTGCCCGTCGTCGTTGATAAAGTGACACGTACAAAATCTGTGTTTGTCGAAGACGCAAAAAAATTGCGCGCCTTGACCACAGGGCCGATTAAGCTGACGTTGCCCGGGCCGATGACGATGGTCGATACGCTCTTTGATGGCTATTACAAAAGCCGTGAAAAACTCGCCTGGGCTTTCGCTGAAATCTTAAACCAAGAAGCAAAAGAACTCGCAGCAGTTGGCGTGGATATTGTTCAGTTTGACGAGCCTGCATTTAACGTTTTTTTTGATGAAGTCAAAGATTGGGGCGTCAAGACACTTGAACGTGCGGCGGCAAACTTGGGTTGTAAAAGTGCTGTGCATATTTGTTATGGCTACGGAATTGAAGCCAACGTCAAATGGAAAAACGCGTTGGTGGGCGAATGGCGGCAGTACGAACAGGTGTTTCCGCTTTTGGCAAAAAGTACCATCGATCAAGTGAGTCTTGAATGCATCAACTCGCGTGTGCCCATGGAACTCATCGCGATGCTGAAGGGCAAAGACGTTTTGGTTGGCGCCATTGACGTGGCGAATCATCAAATCGAAACGCCCGAGCAAGTCGCCAATGTTTTGCGCCAAGCGGCTAAATTCGCCGACATTCAGCACATTTATGGTTGCACAAATTGCGGGATGGTGCCTTTGGCTCGCGAAGTGGCGAGCGCCAAATTGCAAGCCTTGGCTGCTGGCGCTGCGTTGTTCAGTCAAGAACTCGGTCTGAACTAGACGTAGCAAGCCACGAATGTTTTGCATGGTGTGCACGCTCGAAGGCTTCGATGTCGGCGCGATAGCCTAAGGTGAGCGCTAATTCGTCGACGCCTTTGAGCAGGCACTCTTGCCAAAAAGGTTCAATACTGAAGGGTAACGCTCCTGAGATACCTGGGCCTTGCACGGTGCAACATTCAAGGTCTATGGAAATCTGGAGGTCGTTGGCCTGGTGCTCTCTTTGCGCGATTGTGGCCAGTGTTTGTCGAAGTGCCAAAATCGTTTGCGCAGCGAGTTTCAGTGGCAAAACACCATTTTTTAAACAATTATTAAAAAAGATGTCCCCAAAGCTTGGCGCGATAATAGCTCGGATTCCAAAGTCTGCCAGGCAATAGACCGCACCCTCGCGAGAAGAGCCACAGCCAAAGTTTTCATCGGCCACCAAAATTTGTGCGCCTGTAAAGGCAGGGTGGTTCAATACGAACTCGGGTCGCAGCTTGCCCTGAGCATCAAAGCGCAAATCGTGAAATAAATAGTCTTTATACAAGGCATCGCGATTCTTTTTTAGAAAACGCGCTGGAATAATCTGATCGGTGTCGACGTTGCGACCTTCAAGAGGCGCAGCAAGAGCGCGTAACTGGGTGAAAGCCTGCATGGTGTCGTTACCTCATAAGTGTTCGTACGTCGGTAAAGTGACCGGTGATCGCAGCAGCAGCAGCCATGGCGGGACTCACAAGGTGGGTGCGCACGCCAGGGCCTTGGCGGCCGACAAAATTTCTGTTTGAAGTTGAGGCAACTCTTTCGTTTGCGCCTGCCAAATCACCGTTGATCCCCACGCACATCGAACAGCCGGGTTCACGCCATTCAAGCCCCGCAGCTTTGAATACTTGGTCAAGGCCTTCGGCCTCTGCAGCTTGTTTGACCTGTAGCGAGCCCGCCACGACGATGCCGGGTACCACGGCGCGTCGTCCTTGTAAGATTGCCGCTGCGCTGCGCAAATCAGACAGACGGCTATTGGTACAAGAGCCAATGAACACGCGATCAATTTTGATTGTGTTTAAGGGCGTACCCGGCTTGAGATCCATGTAGGCCAGTGCTGCGAGTGCGACCTGTCTGGCGTGCGGGTCGCTCAGCAGTGCGGGGTCTGGCACGACCCCTTCAATGGACACACCGGTGTCTGGTGAAGTGCCCCAAGTCAGTATGGGGGCGAGGTCGGCTACGTTGAGGGTCAAGGTTTGGTCAAAATGACAGCCGTCATCAGAGGGCAGGGCTCGCCACTCTTTTAAAGCCAATTCCCAGGCGTGGCCCTGTGGTGCAAAGCGGCGACCGTACAAATAATTAAACACGACGTCATCCGCGGCGATCAGGCCCGAGCGTGCACCCGCTTCGATCGTCATGTTGCACATCGTCAAACGATCATCAAGCGATAACCATTGCAGCGCGGTGCCCGCATACTCGACGGCATAACCGACAGCACCTGCAACACCAAGCCTTGCTATGACGGCCAGAATAATATCCTTGCCGCTGACGCCGGGTTTGGGTCGGCCCACGAGGTCTATGCGCATTTGCAAAGGCTTGGTTTGCCAAAGTGTCTGGGTCGCCATAATGTGAGTGCTTTCGGACTGACCGACACCAAAAGCCATCGCCCCGATGGCGCCGTGCGTTGACGTATGGCTGTCGCTACAGGTAATCACCGAACCCGGCAGCGAAATGCCTTGTTCGGGACCCACCACGTGCACGATCCCTTGTTGGGGGTCTTTGATTGAAAAATAATGGGCACCCGACCACTTCATGTTTTCGTCAAACTTGAGAATGACCTCTTTGATTTCTGGGGTGGCCGCTTCTTGGGGCTCGCGGCTAGTGGTCGGGACGTAGTGGTCAGCCATTCCAAACACTTGTTGTGGATGACGAATCGTTAAGCCGCGCGCACGCAGATCTTTAAACGCGTGAAAAGAGCCTTCGTGAATAATGTGGCGGTCGATGTAGAGCAGAGAGGGGCCTGCACCCCGGGGCAAGATCACGTGCTGCTCCCAGATTTTCTCAAACAACGTTCGCCTGGCAGGTTTAAGTGTCGAAGTCATTTTTTTTGAAATTGAGGGTAAAGCTCGGTCGTCCAGAAAAGAAGACACGAGCGTGAAGCCACCTTTCGCTCATTTTGAGTCTAGCATCAGGCGAGGGCTCGTTGTTGCCTGCGGCGTGAGTGTCCTTTGCGCAGGCGCGTTCTGCGCGTTGTGCCGATCAAGCGAAACAGGTGCACTTTTAGCCCAGGCTTGTAGTGTTTGGCCAAGATACAGTACACTAGAATAGTTGGCTTAAAAGGAGTATGATTTAAGACATCAGCTTTTAGCCTAGCCCGATTCGCTGACATCGACACACTAAGTCGCGCGATTCTGGGTATGCAGCCCGACACGCCCGGCGTGTGGCAGTGATTGAGATCACACCGTTTCATTTTCACAGATTTGTCTATTTGTCGCCTGGCGCTCAGCTGCGTTTGTCGTACTAGATGAGGCTCATGGTCTTAATCGACACATGGGTGCCCATACTAAAGATTTAAAAAATTTGTCCTTTGCCCGTTTTTACGCGAGGCTGCCACCTGTTTTATTTGTGAGTTCTCTTTGTGAGCTCTCGGTTTTAATTTTTTGCTTAGCGTCTGGGTTAGACGAGGACTAAATAAATGTTATTGGTCATTTACAAAATAAAACTGGCCGAGCGCAAAAGCGATCGACCAGTTGTATTTGGTTGCGGGGGCAGGATTTGAACCTACGACCTTCGGGTTATGAGCCCGACGAGCTGCCAGACTGCTCCACCCCGCGTCTGAAGAACAGAAGTATAGCGTAGAAAGCGCTTTCGTACAAGTCGGCGTAAGAACACGCCTTAAGGATGTTGAAAAAAGATGAATGAACAGCAAGATAAACAGCCCGAGAGCACCGCGCTAGAAACAAGCGTGGCGTTGTCAACTTCAGAATTGATTACACAGACTGTCATAAACCCAACGCCACCGCCGACTATGACGCTTGCGCTTGAAACAGCGCTGCTGTGCGCGTCAGCTCCGATGCCGTTGCCTGAGCTGCAAAAGTTGTTTGCAGACGATGAGCTGACTAACGTGCAGCTCAAGCAGATGCTTGAGCACTTGCAGCAGGCGTGGTTGGATCGCGGAATGGAACTCGTTGAATTGGCAAGCGGCTGGCGGTTTCAGAGCCGCGCCTCGATGCAACGCTACCTTGAGCGCCTAAGCCCCGAACGCGCACCAAAATACTCGCGTGCGGTGATGGAGACGCTTGCGATTATTGCCTGGCGTCAACCCGTTACGCGGGGCGACATCGAAGATATCCGCGGTGTCACGGTGTCCTCGCAGATTATCAAGACGCTAGAAGACCGCGGGTGGATTGAAGTCATTGGTCATCGCGACGGACCCGGCCGCCCGGGCTTGCTCGGCACGACACGACAGTTTTTAGATGACCTTGGTTTGCGAGCGCTTGACGAACTGCCAGCCTTAGGTGCGGCAGAAATTACCGAAGCCTTGCAGTCGCTCGCGCTTGAAGGGCAGTCGCTCGCCCCCCCGCAAACGAGCGGTGACTTAATCGATCAGGCAAACAGCGAACAAACAAGCGAATCGGCGCAGTCGTTGGATCACGCAGCGTCTGGCGCTGCGTCCGCCCTTGCGGCACATACCGAATTTGACCCGTCAGCCGTTGAGCCGACGCACCCCTCTTTCTTTACCCCGGAGTCCAAGTGACTAATACAAATCCCGAACAACCCGCGCAGGCTTCGCAAGAAGCCCTCGCCCCTGCTGTGACTGAGCAGCCCGCAAAAACGGCTGAAGCTGCGGTACAAAACGATCAGGTTGAGGTGGGCGCAAAGCCACGCGGTCGTAAGTTACGCACGCCGTTTCGTCGGCGGCGCAGCGAGTCGGGCTCGGGCGAAGGTGATGCCGAGTCCAGTGCACCAGAGCGTAAGCCGCGTAGCAAGGCGTTCGAGCCCAATATCCCCGAAGAGGTGATCGACCCACGCGATGTCATCGAGGTAGGTGATCCGATCGAATTTGAGAAAGAAGCCGAGCAAGCCTTGGCTTATTTAAGTGGAACCGAGCGTATTGAGCAGCGTCTGACTAAGTATCTCAACAGCGACCTGTTAATGCCTAAGCTGCACAAGGTGCTGGCCGATGCGGGTGTGGGCTCGCGCCGCGAAATGGAAGAACTGATTATCGCTGGCCGAGTCTCTGTGAACGGCGAGCCCGCTCACATTGGGCAGCGCGTTGGGGTGAATGATTTGGTACGTGTCAACGGCAAGCCCGTGACACGCAGCAGCACGCGCAAACCTCCTCGTGTGATTCTATATCACAAGCCTGCGGGCGAGATCGTGAGTCATGATGATCCAGGTGGACGTGCGACGGTCTTCTCGCGCCTGCCCAAGATGAAGGTCGGTAAGTGGTTGTCGATCGGGCGCCTGGACCTGAACACTGAGGGATTGTTGATTTTTACAACCTCGGGTGACTTAAGTAATCGCTTATTGCATCCGCGGTATGGCAACGAGCGTGAGTACGCTGTGCGTGTGTTGGGCGAGCTTGGCCCCGAGCAACGTCAGTCTTTGATTGATGGCGTGATGCTCGAAGACGGCCCCGCCAGCTTTGGAATGGTAGAGTTTATCGGCGGCGAAGGTAGTAACCGTTGGTATCGGGTCACGCTCAACGAAGGCCGCAACCGTGAAGTTCGACGGATGTTTGAATCGATCGGTTTGACGGTCAGTCGCTTAATTCGTACGCGCTTTGGCGATATTGTTTTACCCACAACCTTACGTCGTGGTCGTTGGGAAGAGCTCGATTCCAAATTGGTCTCAGCCCTAATGATTCAAGTTGGGCTCTTGCGCGACGAGGACGACTCTGGTGAGGGCCACGCGCGCGTGCAGCGTCAACCGGTCTCCCACGACAGTGCCTTGCCCCCGGGTTTTGGCACACTCGAGCAAAATGGAACCCACGGAGCCCGAGTTGGGCGTCGTGGCAATATTCAAGGCGGTCGTTCGGGTAAACCGGCGCCGTTCGCTCATCCTTCAGACGCTTCACCAACGGTGCTAACAGTCGGCGGGGGTTATGCAAATGGTCACCCCGGCGGGCAGGGCGCAGGTCGGGTGGCACGTGGTAAACCAGGCAAGGGAGGCGCTCGCCCAAGCGCTCCGGGTCGCCCGGGTGCCCCTAAAAGTGGATTTGGCAAGGGCGCAAACCGAGGTGCCCAGTCAGGTCGTTCCGATGGGCGCGATGAGGGGACGGGCCCCAGACCAGACGTCAGGCCTGGCTCGCGCGCACCGCGGGGCCCGGCTTCAGGTGCTGCATCGGGTGCTGTAGGCGAACCACAGGCGCAAGCAGGGATGCGCGCAGAAGGCGGGGCCCGTCGGCCGCGCCCCCAGGCAGCTCAGGCAGAGCAAGGTGTTGGGGGCGCTCGTCCACCGGGTGCTCAACCTCGTGCGCGTGGCACGGGTCGGCCCGGCGGTGGCCGTGGTCAGCCAAACGCGGGCAATAGCAACGCAGGTAGCGGCGCTAAGCCCCGCTCGGCGCCACGCGGCGACGATTGGCAGCCCAAAGGCGCCGCAGCGCACGAGTCGCGGCTGCCATTTTCCAAGTCTTCAAGGGGTGACCGTTAGCCGAGGGGCTCAAATGTGGTAAAGCGTTGGAATAGCAAGACATTTTTGTCAAAAACATGCTAGAATGCGTGGCTAATGTTAGTGTTTTTACGGGGTACGTGTTTTTACACAATAAACATGTTTTTGTGTATAGCGCAGGCGGTTTAAGTGCACCTTGCAAGTCAGTGTTTTCATGGCATGCAAAATGTTAAAGCATAAATAAAATGATGGTAATGGGCTGTTTTGCAGCCCATTTTTTTTGATTGTATGGCTGATCTCTTTACTCTTACGCAGCAGTCTCTAGCCTCAATGGATGTCGAACTCGTCGATGTCGAAAGAGGCGCGCTCGGCCTGTTACGGGTCACGATCGATCGGTCAGAGGGTGTGCGCGTTGAGGACTGTGAGCAAGTCTCGCGCCAGTTATCACGAGTGTTCGAGGTCGAAAACATCGACTATCGCAGGTTAGAGGTCGGTTCGCCGGGCGTCGATCGGCCTTTAAAGACAGAAGCTGATTTTGAAAGATTTCTTGGCGAACGCGTCGAGATCAAACTCAGACAGGCTGTTGAGGGGCAAAAAGTTTTTTTGGGTGTTTTAGTGGCCGTCGAGGCAGCCACTGAGACGGCGGGTTCCGTTGGGGTGGTTAAACACTTCGGTATCGAGTTTGAGGCAAAAAAGGGCGAAGTTCGGCAAGTCACGTTCGTGTTTTCAGATGTTGAGCGCGGCAAGCTAGAACCAGTTCTGGATTTCAAGGGCAAAAAGCGATGAGTCGCGAAATTCTTCTGTTGGTAGATGCATTAGCACGTGAAAAAAACGTGCCACGTGATGTGGTGTTTGACGCTCTCGAAGGCGCGCTGGCTCAGGCCATGAAAAAGCGCTTTAAAGAAGACGCTGATATCCGCGTATCGGTAGACCGTACAACGGGTGACCACGAGGGTTATCGCCGCTGGCTGGTCGTGCCCGACGAGGCAGGCTTACAAGAGCCCGATCAGCAAGAAATGTTGTCGGATGCACAAGAAGTTGTCGCCGACATCGAGGTTGGTGAATACATCGAAGAAGCGCTCGAACCTCTAGAGTTTGGTCGCATCGGCGCTCAAGCCGCAAAACAGGCGATCTTGCAGCGTATTCGCGATGCCGAGCGCGAGCAAATTCTTGATGACTTTCTTGATCGCGGTGAATCGATTGTTTCTGGTTCGATCAAGCGCATGGACAAAGGCGATCTGATTGTCGAAACTGGCAAAATTGAAGCCCGTCTGCCTCGCAGCGAAATGATCCCCAAAGAGAACCTGCGCGTGGGTGACCGTGTGCGCGCCTGGGTCTTAAGGGTTGATCGTACAGCACGTGGTCAACAGGTGATTTTGTCGCGCAGTGCACCTGATTTTATTCGGCAGCTTTTTGAAAACGAAGTGCCAGAGATTGAGCAGGGCCTGCTAGAGATCAAAGGGGCCGCACGTGACCCGGGTGTGCGCGCTAAGATTGCGGTCGTGGCGTACGACAAGCGTATTGATCCGATCGGGACGTGTGTGGGGATGCGCGGTTCGCGCGTGACTGCCGTGCGTAATGAACTTGGTGGCGAGCAGGTCGACATTGTGCTGTGGTCGGATGATCCGGCAGAATTTGTGATTGGTGCCTTAGCACCTGCTAATGTCGAATCGATTGTGGTCGACGAAGACCGGCACGCCATGGACGTTGTCGTTGACGAAGAAAATCTGCCAAAAGCAATTGGTTCAAAAGGGCAAAACGTTCGTCTGGCTTCAGAACTGACGGGTTGGCAGATCAACATTATGACCCCCGAAGAAAGTCAAAATAGGCAAGAGCAAGAGCGTTCGCAGTTGCGAGCAATCTTTATGAGCCGTCTGGATGTCGACGAAGAAGTTGCCGACATCCTGATTGATGAAGGTTTTACGGGCCTTGAAGAAATTGCCTACGTACCGATGCAAGAGTTACTTGAGATCGAGTCGTTTGACGAAGAGACGATTCAGGCACTGCGTACCCGCGCTCGCAATGCTTTATTAACCGAAGCCATTGCGCAAGAAGAGCGCGTAGAAACTGCGCAAGATCTGGTATCGCTCGAAGGGATGACGCCTGAATTGTTAAATAAGCTTGCCGAGGGTGGCATCAAGACCCGCGATGATCTAGCAGAGCTCGCAACAGATGAGCTCACTGAGCTCGCTGGCCTCGACGAGGCGACAGCCAGTCAGTTCATCATGGCGGCGCGCGCGCACTGGTTTGAAGAGCAGTAATTAAATGTTTGTATGAAGAGCAGTTATTTTTGGTCGCTGTCTTCGCTTGAAGTTGTCACGCGGTAAAAAGGTAAGAGAGAGAGCCTAATGTCGAGTATCACAGTCGCCCAGTTCGCCATTGAACTGAAAATGCCATCCAACGTGTTGTTAGAACAACTGCGTGAAGCGGGGGTGAGCCTGAACTCGGTGGATGCCAGTGTCACGGACAGCGATAAGGCTAAATTGCTCGAATCTTTACGTCGCTCGCACGGTGCAACCGAAGGCACAAAGATCACTTTGACTCGGCGCAAAACGTCCGAAATTCGTCAGGCTGACGGAGCTGGGCGTTCGCGTACGATTCAGGTGGAAGTTCGTAAAAAACGTACCTTCGTTAAGCGTGACACAACAGAGACCGGTGAGTCTTTGGGCCCAGAGGCTGCGGCGCAAGCCGCAGACGGGACGGCGGCAGTGTATTTGCCTGTTGCCGGGCACGGTGCTGAAGCGCTGACGCCCGTTCAGGATGTTGCGTTAGCAGCAGCAACTGAGGTACCCGCAGCAACGCAAGCCTCTTCGACCGAAAATCAAGCTTCAGGGGTCATCCACCCTCAGTCTGTGGTTGAATCCGCAAACGCGGCAGCCAGCTCGGCTGTGCGTTCTGAAGTGACTCAGGCTGTACCGACTAAAGCTGCACCAACCCCGGCAGAAACGACTGTTGCGACAACGCCTGAACCCGCTGTCGCGCAGGGCTCGCCTGCGACTGCGGCGCCTGGCTCAGAGGCTGAGTCTGCCCCAGTTGCCGAACAACCACAGTCAACGTCAGAAGCACTTGCACAGTCCAGCCCAGTAACGACGGCTACGGCCAGCGCTGCACCGCTAGCGCCTGTTAGGGGTCAGGCTGCCAAATCAGCAGGTGCGGTTGTCTCAGAGTTAGTCGCTCCAAAAGTATTTAAGCCCACACGTGGGCGTGCGGTTGCGCCAGCGCGTGTGACGGAAGAAGGAGCCATGCGCGATGAGGCGCGTCGCGTCTCAGAGGTCGAGGCCGCAGCATTGCGCGAGATGTTGAATCGGTCGCGCAAGGTTGTCAAGCCGCCAGAGCTAGAACCAGAAGCTGCAGCCTTGTCAGGAACATTGCATAAACCTGCAGTCGCACCGGCGCCCAAGGGCACCAAAAAAGAGGGCGCTGACGCGCCACCTAAAAAGATTCTAAAAGCGGGTCAGGTTGCTTCAACGTGGTCTGACGATCCGTCGCGCAAAAAGCCTCCTGAAAAACGTGATGCTCCCGCAGCACCTGGCCGTGATGGTTGGCGTGCAGGTGGCAAAAGCAAGTCTGGCGGCCGCAAGAGTGGTCGTGGCTCAAACAGCCAGTCGCAAGAGCAGCGCGAACCAGTGCCGGTTGAATTTATCGCGCGCGAAATCCACGTGCCCGAAACGATTAGTGTTGCGGATCTGGCACACAAAATGTCAGTCAAAGCCGGTGAAGTCATCAAGCATTTGATGCAGCTTGGTCAGATGGTGACAATTAATCAGATTCTCGATCAAGAGACCGCAATGATTGTGGTGCAAGAGCTCGGGCACACAGCGATTGCGGCTAAGTTAGACGATCCAGAGGCGTTTCTTGATGAAGATGCGCCGCACGCAACAGACTTCGCCTTGTTGCCACGCGCACCGGTTGTCACGGTGATGGGACACGTTGATCACGGTAAAACTTCGCTGCTTGATTACATTCGGCGGGCCAAAGTGGCCTCCGGCGAAGCCGGCGGAATTACTCAGCATATCGGCGCTTACCACGTTCAAACCGAGCGCGGAATGGTGACCTTTTTAGACACACCGGGTCACGAGGCGTTTACGGCGATGCGTGCGCGTGGTGCGAAAGCAACAGACATCGTTATTTTGGTGGTTGCGGCGGACGATGGCGTGATGCCTCAGACAAAAGAGGCGATTCATCACGCAAAGGCCGCGGGTGTGCCCTTGGTGGTGGCGGTCAATAAGATTGACAAGCCCGAAGCGAACCCTGAGCGCGTCAAGCAAGAGCTGGTGGTCGAGCAGGTTGTCCCTGAAGAATACGGGGGCGATGTGCCGTTTATTTCGGTCTCGGCCAAAACGGGTCAGGGCATCGATGACCTGCTAGAAAACGTGTTGTTGCAGGCCGAAGTGCTTGAACTGAAAGCCGCCGTTGAGGCGCCGGCCAAAGGCCTCGTGATAGAGGCACGCCTGGATAAAGGTCGCGGTCCGGTTGCGACGATTTTGATTCAAAGTGGCACGCTGCGTCGCGGTGATGTGGTGCTGGCAGGTTCAAGTTATGGCCGAGTCCGCGCCATGCTCGATGAAAACGGCAAGCCGATTCAGTCGGCAGGCCCTTCGATGCCGGTTGAAATTCAAGGTCTGACTGAGGTGCCGGTGGCGGGCGACGAACTGATGTCGCTGGCCGACGAGCGCCGAGCCCGTGAAATCGCGTTGTTCCGTCAAGGTAAGTTTCGTGATGTTAAGTTGGCGCGCCAGCAGGCTGCCAAACTCGAGTCGATGTTTGAAAACGCCACAGAAGGTTCACAAAATCTTTCGCTTATCGTCAAGACCGATGTGCAGGGCTCGCAAGAGGCGCTGGTCAACTCGCTGGTTAAGCTCTCAACCGATGAGATTCGCGTGCAAGTTGTTCATGCTGCCGTTGGTGGGATCTCAGAAAGCGATGTCAACCTTGCGATTGCGTCTGGTGCGGTTTTGATTGGCTTTAACGTACGCGCCGATGCAAGCACTAAAAAGCTTGCCGAGTCCAACGGTGTTGATATTCGTTACTACAACATTATTTATGACGCGGTCGATGAGATCAAATTAGCGATGTCAGGCATGCTGGCACCTGAAAAGCGCGAAGAAATTATTGGCTTGGTCGATATCCGCGAGGTCTACACGATTTCGCGTATCGGTACCGTTGCGGGTTGTATGGTGGTAGATGGTGTGGTGCGTCGGGAGTCACAAGTGCGTTTGCTGCGTAACAACGTGGTGCACTGGGCCGGTTGGCTGGACTCTTTGCGTCGGTTTAAAGACGATGCCAAAGAAGTTAAGTCGGGCTTTGATTGCGGGATTACCTTGCGTGGCAACAACGACCTTCAGGTCGGTGATCAGCTCGAAATCTTTGAAATCAGAGAAGTGGCTCGCACACTCTGACCACCTGAATGACACGTCATAAGCAAAAAACCGCGCCGGGTCGAAATTTGCGACTCGCTGACCAGATCCAAAAAGATCTGGCCATTATTATTCAGCGCGAAATCGACATGAGCCGCGCAGGGTTAATTACGCTGTCTGGTATCGAACTGACCGCGGACTATGCGCACGCCAAAGTGTATTTCACGGTGCTTGGCGCTGAGCCCGAAGTGGCTGCCAAGTTACTGAACGAAAAAGCAGGTTGGTTTTACTCACAGTTGTACAAACTACTGCATATTCACACGGTTCCGAATTTGCGATTTTTTCACGATCCCCAACTTAAGCGTGGCATTGCGATGTCGGCGCTGATTGACCTGGCGAACTTGCCCGGTCAGTATGCGGGTGTCCCTGACGAGCCTGAAGACAAGCCGTAAGGCTATCGTCTTATCCTGGAATCTGACGATGGCTAAACGACACGGGCGTGTGCTCGATGGAGTCTTGTTGCTAGATAAACCGGTTGGTTTGTCTAGTAATCACGCGTTACAGCGTGCCAAACGTGCGTGTGATGCTCAAAAAGCGGGGCATACAGGCACGCTAGACCCTTTCGCGACAGGTTTGCTCGTGTGCTGCATGGGGCGGGCAACCAAGATTTCAGGTGCGATGCTAAGCGCCGATAAGGGTTATCTGGCGACGATCGCCTTTGGACAAGAAACTGATTCAGGTGATCTGACCGGAGTGATCGTCAATCAGGCGGCCTCAGGCTTCACGGGCGTCTCGCAAGAGTCGTTGACCGCCGTATTGCAAACGTTTGTGGGTACGCAGTTGCAGATTCCGCCCATGCTCTCGGCGCTTAAACGCGACGGAAAGTCGCTTTACGAGTACGCCAGGCAAGGCATTGTGCTTGAGCGCGAACCACGTGAAATTACGATCCGTCACATTGATCTGTTAGCCTTTTCTGCGCTGTCGGCACAAATTCAGGTGCACTGTACAAAAGGCACGTATATCCGAACGCTTGCGCAGGATATTGGTCGTGCGCTTGGCTGTTATGCGCACTTGTCTGCGCTCAGGCGAACGCAGGTCGGTCCTTTTATGCTTGAGCACGCAGTTGAACTTGAAACCCTGCAAACAATGGCGAACCCCGAGTCGCACTTGATTGCCCTGAGTGATTTACCTGCTGGACTTGTTCCTGCAGCCAAAACCGCAGTTTCACCGAGCGTTGTCACGCCTGGTTCTATTCACGATTTACCGGCAGGCTTTGAGCCTGTGCAGGCTCTCTAAAGGATTAGTATGTCACGCGCATTGCGTAACGTTGCCATCATCGCCCACGTGGACCACGGCAAAACAACATTGGTTGACCAACTTTTGCGTCAATCGGGTACCTTCCGTTCGAACGAAAAAATGACCGAACGCGTCATGGATTCAAACGATCTTGAAAGAGAGCGTGGCATCACGATTCTTTCAAAAAATTGTGCTGTGGAATATGACGGCACACATATCAATATTGTCGACACTCCTGGTCATGCTGACTTCGGTGGTGAGGTCGAGCGCGTTCTCTCGATGGTTGACGGTGTTTTGCTTTTGGTAGACGCCGTCGAAGGTCCGATGCCTCAGACACGGTTTGTCACGAAAAAGGCCTTGGCTCTCGGGCTTAAGCCAATCGTCGTCGTCAATAAAGTCGATCGTCCAGGCGCGCGTATTGATTACGTCATTAACGCGACTTTTGAATTGTTTGATAAGCTCGGTGCAACTGAAGAGCAACTTGATTTTCCGGTGATTTATGCATCAGGTTTGAATGGCTTTTCTGGTATGAGCCCAGATGTGCGTGAGGGCACGATGCGCCCTTTGTTTGATGCCATTCTGGAGTATGTGCCAATGCGCGACGATGATCCTGAGGCGCCTTTGCAGTTTCAAATCTCGTCTATCGATTACAGTACCTACGTGGGCAAAATCGGTATCGGACGTATTCGTCAGGGTCGTATTAAGACCGGAATGGAAGTCGTCTGCCTGAACGGGCCGGATGGCGTGCCGTTTAAAGGTCGCGTGAATCAGGTGCTGCAGTTCAAAGGCCTCGAACGCGAAATCGTCGACAGCGCGATTGCGGGCGACATCGTCTTGGTGAACGGTATTGAAGATATCGCAATTGGCACCACACTTTGCTCGCCTGAGAGCCCTGTGGGCTTGCCGTTGCTCAAGATTGACGAACCCACGCTCACCATGAACTTTATGGTCAATACCAGCCCGCTAGCGGGTCGCGAAGGTAAGTTTGTGACCAGCCGTCAGTTGCGCGAACGCCTCGAGCGTGAGATCAAGTCCAACATGGCCTTGCGCTTTAAAGAGACCGATGATGACACCGTGTTTGAGGTGTCAGGTCGCGGCGAATTGCATCTGACAATTTTGATTGAAACCATGCGCCGCGAAGGCTATGAAATGGCTGTTTCGCGTCCTCGCGTGGTGTTTCACGAAGAAAACGGTGTCAGAACCGAGCCCTACGAGAACTTGACGATTGACCTTGAAGACAACACCCAAGGCGTTGTCATGGAAGAACTCGGTCGGCGCAAGGCCGAACTGCTTGATATGGTCAGCGATGGCAAAGGGCGTACGCGCCTAGAGTATCGTGTGCCCGCCCGCGGCCTGATTGGGTTTCAGGGCGAGTTCATGACGATGACGCGCGGCAACGGTTTGATGAGTCACACTTTTGATGCGTATGGTCCGGTCAAAGAGGGCTTGCTTGGCGAGCGTCATAATGGCGTGCTGATCAGCCAGTACGATGGCGAGGCAGTCGCCTACTCGATCTGGAAGCTTCAGGATCGTGGTCGTATGTTTGTATCGCATAACGATCCTGTCTACGAAGGCATGGTCATTGGTATTCACAGCCGCGATAATGATTTGGTGGTCAATCCCATTCGCGGCAAACAGTTAACCAACGTGCGTTCTTCGGGTACGGATGAAGCTGTGCGCTTGGTCACCCCAGTTGATTGCAATCTTGAGTACGCGGTCGAATTCATCAGTGATGATGAGTTAGTTGAAGTGACGCCTAAAAGTATCCGTATTCGTAAGCGTTATCTGTCAGAGAACGAACGCAAGCGCATGTCGCGTTCTGACGCTTAAGGTTCGCGAAGACGAGTTTGTTGATTGCGCTCAGACGGCCCGGTTGGGCTGTAGCTTGAGGATCTCGGGGTGCGCTTGATAAAAGTCAACCAGGTGTTCAACGATTTGCTCAGGCTCGTCAGCAATAAAAAAGGTTTTGGGATCGATTTTATTGATGAGTTCGTTGGCCGTTAAATGTTCTTCAATCCAGCTCATTAACCCAGTCCAAAAAGTGCGGCCAACTAAAATGACAGGTCCAGAAGGCACCTTACCGGTTTGCATTAAGGTCAGTGCCTCAAAAAGCTCGTCCAGAGTCCCAAACCCGCCGGGCAACACGACGTAGGCCAGACTATGCATAAAAAAAGTCGATTTACGCGAAACAAAGTGCTGAAACGGTAGTTCAATGGTTAAAAAAGGGTTGGCTCGCGCCTCGTGTCTGAGTTTGATGTGCAGGCCAATACTGGTTCCCCCCGCTTCAAAGGCACCTTTATTGGCGGCTTCCATGATGCCGGGTCCACCGCCTGCAATGACAGTAAAACCAGCTTTTGCCAATAAGCGAGCAATTTTTTCGCTTTTTTCATAATACGGCGAGTCGGTTTTGATCCGAGCGCTGCCAAAGAGGCTGATAGCGGGCCCAATATTGGCCAAAGCCTCGGCGGCTTGCACCATCTCTGACATAATTTGGGTTGTTTGCCGTTGAATTGGCGAAATCTCTTCTTTTTTGTGGCTCATGAAAAAAAACCTGCTGCTCGTCGATGGTTCAAGTTATTTGTATCGCGCTTTTCATGCGATGCCTGATTTGCGTAACGCGCAAGGTGAACCCACTGGGGCGATCTATGGTGTGGTCAACATGATGCGTCGTATTCTGCTTGATTACCCCTCGCAATACGCTGCTTGCGTCTTTGATGCCCGCGGTAAAACCTTCCGCGACGAGCTGTACCCTGACTATAAATCACATCGCCCCTCAATGCCCGAAGAACTTGCGAGTCAGATCGAACCGATCCATGCTGCGATCCGCGCCATGGGTTGGACGGTGCTGAGTGTGCCCGGCGTTGAGGCTGACGATGTCATCGGCACGCTCGCGCATTGGGCGCAGCAACAAGATATCCACACCATGATCTCGACCGGTGATAAAGACTTGGCCCAGCTCGTGACCAGTCATATTACCTTGGTCAACACAATGTCAAACGAAGAGCTTGACCCCGCTGGCGTCATGCGTAAGTTTGGCGTCGCGCCTGAGCGCATCGTCGACTATTTGATGCTGGTGGGCGACACGGTTGATAACGTGCCGGGTGTACAAAAAGTGGGCCCTAAAACCGCAGCGAAATGGATCGATGAGTTTGGCTCGATCCAGACGCTGGTAGAGCGCGCGGCTGAAATCAAAGGCGTTGCAGGTGAGAATCTACGCGCAGCGCTAGGTCAGTTCACCTTAACCCGTGAGCTACTGACGATCAAGACGGATTGCGAACTGAACGCTGAGGTCCCAGAAATTGAGCGCCTTGCGCCGCAGGCGCAAGATAAACAAACCCTGACCACACTCTTTGAGCGTTATGGCTTTAAGTCGTGGCTGCGTGAGTTGACGGGTGAGCCCGCCCGAGTCCCCAGCTCAGACGCTCGTGTGGCGGCAGAACCTGTGCGTCCAGCGGCGCCCGAGCAGACCGATTACCAGATGGTGACTGACTGGGCCACGCTCGAGCACTGGCTTGCACGGGTCGCTGCCGCACCGTGCGTAGCCCTAGACACCGAGACCACAGCGCTCGAGGCGATGCGCGCGCGCTTAGTGGGCATCTCTTTATCGATAGAACCTGGGGTGGCGTGTTATATCCCGGTTGCGCATCGCGGTGCCGATGCACAGGAGCAACTGCCGCGCGCCGAGGTCTTGGCGCGTTTGAAAACTTGGCTTGAAGACCCACGGCCTACCAAGCTTTTACATCATGCAAAATACGACACCCATGTTTTTGCCAACGAGGGTATCGATTTGCGCGGCGTCGCCGATGACACGATGTTGCAGGCCTATGTGCTTGAGTCGCATCGTGGCGTAGGGCTTGAAGACCTATGTTTGCGGCGTCTGGGTATCAAGGGGATGTCGTACGAGCAATTGTGCGGCAAGGGTGCGCATCAGATTGGTTTTGATGAGGTCGATCTTGAGCGCGCGTCTCACTATGCCTGCGAAGATGCAGACTTCACCCTGCGCTTGCATCAGGTCTTACGACCCGAGGTCAAGGCGCTGGCCTCACTTGAGTACATTTATCAACTTGAAATCTTAGTCTCGCGCGTGTTGTTTGAAATCGAGCGTAACGGGGTGATGATTGATTCGGTTGAATTGGGCCGACAAAGCCACGTGCTGGGTCAAGAGTTACTCACCCTTGAGCAGCGCGCCTACATCATCGCAGAGCAGCCCTTTAACTTAAATTCACCCAAGCAGCTTGGCGACATTCTTTTCACAAAAATGCAACTGCCTGTTGTGCGCAAAACACCCGGCGGGGCGCCCTCAACCGACGAAGACGTGTTGACTAAGCTGGCCGAAGACTATCCCTTGCCTAAGGTGCTGCTCGAGTATCGAGGCTTGGCAAAGCTCAAGTCGACCTACACCGACAAGTTGCCAAAGATGGTCAATGCGGTAACCGGTCGGGTACACACCCACTATGCGCAGGCAGCGGTGATTACGGGGCGTTTGGCGTCGTCAGAGCCAAACTTGCAAAATATCCCTGTACGCTCTGAGGCAGGACGGCGGGTACGCGAGGCTTTTCTTGCCACGAAAGGTGTCATTATTTCGGCCGACTATTCGCAAATCGAATTAAGGGTCATGGCGCATGTCTCAAACGATGTAAATTTGCAACGTGCGTTTGCAGCCGGTGAAGATATCCATAAGGCAACGGCCTCGGAAGTGTTTGGGGTCGGCTTGCAAGAGGTTTCGTCTGAGCAGCGTCGCGCGGCTAAGGCGATTAACTTTGGTTTGATTTACGGGATGGGCGCTTTTGGTCTGGCAAGCAATCTGGGTATTACCCGAGATGCCGCGCAATCCTATATTGACCGCTACTTTGCGCGTTACCCAGGCGTGGCGCAATACATGGCCGAGACCCGCAACCTGGCGCACGCACAGGGCTATGTCGAGACCGTCTTTGGGCGGCGCCTGTGGTTAGCAGATATCAACGCGGCTGGGGCGCGTCGTGCGGGTGCTGAGCGCGCTGCAATCAACGCCCCGATGCAGGGCACGGCCGCTGATTTAATTAAGTTGGCGATGGTGGCTGTGCAAAACTGGCTGGCGCACGAGACACTGCAAACAAAAATGGTGATGCAGGTGCACGATGAACTCGTGTTAGACGTGCCTGTTGATGAAATCGAACGTGTCAAAGACAAACTGCCGAGCTTGATGTGCGATGTTGCCACCTTGCGCGTACCGCTTGTCGCCGAGGTGGGCGTGGGCCCCAACTGGGAGCAGGCCCACTAACCCACTGGGTTAGCCGGGCGTTTTAGCTAGGCGACTGAAAAGCGCGTCTGAGTAGCCCAGTTTATGTGTTTACTTAATGCGTAAGTTTTGCAGGGCATTAATACGTGCGTTGATCGGTGGGTGAGTCGCGAACATGGCGCTAATCCCACCACCACCGCTAATGCCAGACGCCTCAAAACTTTTTGGCAAGACACCGGGCGTCAGGCCCCCTAACCGCGCCAGTGCGCGAATCATGGGCTCGCGCGAACTCAGCAGTGACGCTGACCCCGCATCTGCGCGATACTCACGCTGGCGTGAAAACCACGCCACGATCAGGCTCGCTGCAATACCGAAGGCGATCTCGCACACAATCACGGTGGCGTAATAACCAAGCCCAGTACCCTTGTCATTTTTGAGAATGACGCGATCGACAAAGTAGCCAACGATTCGGGCTAAAAATACGACAAAGGTATTGACGACACCCTGAATTAAAGCCAGGGTAATCATGTCGCCGTTAGCGATGTGAGCGACTTCGTGTGCCAGCACGGCGGTGACTTCTTCTTCGGTCATGCTGTCGAGTAAACCGGTCGAGACGGCGACGAGTGAGTCATTGCGAAACGCGCCAGTTGCGAAGGCGTTAGGCTCGCCCTCATAGATTGCCACTTCGGGGCGACCGATGCCGGCCCGATCAGCAATTTGATGAACTGTGTCGACGAGCCATTGCTCTTTGGCGCCATTCGGTGCTTGCGGGTCAATTACCCTTGCGCCGGTGCTCCGTTTGGCCATCCACTTGCTGATTAAGAGCGAAAAAATAGCGCCGGTAAAGCCAACAATGACAGAAAACACTAACAGCATCTGAACATTGAGCCCTTGCTCCGATATAAACCGATTGACACCCAAAATGCTCAGCGTGGCACTCAGTACCAGCATGACCGCAAGATTTGTCAGCACAAAAAGAATGATTCGTTTCATGATCTTTTAAAAAAGAAAAGGGAAAAAAAGATTAAAAGGTTTGTTGCCATCAAACAGTACAGCCTAAAACAATACAGCTTACAACAAGCAATATTACGCAAGCGGGAAGCCTTTTGGCTAGTGTTGGCTTGGGCCAAGCTTTCAGGCCGAAGTCATACCCTTATTTGTCATAGACAAGGGTTGCCGTTAAAAGTTCTCAGTTTCGTTCATTGCTTTGTGATACCACTCATGAAAGTGCTGCATGCCGTCTTCCATGGGTGACTGATATGGGCCCGTCTCTGAGGTGCCCCGCGCGAGCAGCGCCGCGCGTCCGGCGTCCATGCGTTCGGCGATTTCATCATCTTCGAGCGCAGTTTCCATGTAGGCTGCGCGCTGTGCTTCGACAAATTCGCGTTCAAACAGCGCGATTTCTTCGGGGTAATAAAACTCGACAATGTTGACGGTTTCGGTGGGTGATTTGGGATAAAGCGTAGAAAGCACAGCCACGTGAGGATAAAGTTCAATCATGTGTGTTGGAAAATACGTCACCCAAACAGCGCCGAACGTGGGTGCCTGCCCACCGCGGAACGCTAATAATTTGTCATGCCAAACTTTGTATGCGGGCGAGCCCGGTTGTGACAGGGCGTGATGCACCCCCACGCGTTGCATGCTGTAGTGCTCGGTGAATTCCCAAGATAAATCGTCGCAGGTGACAAACTGCCCTAAGCCCGGATGAAAGGGGGCGACGTGATAGTCTTCAAGGTAAACCTCGATAAAGGTTTTCCAGTTGTAGTTGCACTGGTGAACTTCAACGTGATCCAGGACGTAATCCGAAAAATCAAACTCTGGACGTTTAAACAGGTTACCGAGCTCGGCCAAAGGTTCGCGCGAGCCCTCAAACAGCAAGCCATGACATTCTTTCAGCGCAAAGCGTTCAAGGTTCAGGCAGGGCGAGTGCTCAAAGTGTGGGGCGCCTAGCAGTTGTCCCTGCTTGTCGTAGGTCCAGCGGTGTAGAGGGCAAACAATATTGCCACCTGTATCCCTAAGGTTTCCATAGTTATTGGTGTTTCCTGTGACGTTGCCCGTTTGGCCGCCCAGCATCAAAGCCTGACGGTGGCGACAGACGTTAGAGAGCAGTTCGATACCGTTTTGGCCACGAACGAGGACGCGTCCGTTATTTTCGTGAGACAGGCTGCGCCAGTCTCCGGGTTGTGGCACGCTTTTTTGGTGCCCGACGTAACGCGAAAACTGTTCAAAAATACTTTTTTGCTCTCGCTCAAAGCGGGCCTGGTCAAAATATGTATCGACAGCCAGCTGGGTTCGAGCGGGCGCCAAATGCGCCATCCGACCAATGTCGGTCATGATTCCCTCCGCACCGATAAAAAAGCCAGCACGGATCGTACCGTTCTGGCGCGAAGAAAAATCGGGTTGGCCGATTAACCTTAAAGAACCATTGTACCTCAAGGTGTTTCGGCTGATTCATCTCGTACAATTGGGGTTTAACTGTATTCGCTCTGCATCTGCTAGAGCCATACAGGCGAATTTTTCGCTTTCGGAGCATCGCTTGACCAAGGCCACTCAAACTCCCGTACTTGCCGCTTCAGTCGCCAACGAGGTCGACGCGACCTTACCTCAAGATTTTGAGACGGCGTTGGCCGAACTCGAAGCACTCGTGGCCACCATGGAATCCGGTTCGCTTGCGCTCGAGCAATCGTTGACGGCCTATACGCGCGGTGTTGCGCTCACGCGCTTGTGTCAACAAAAGCTTGCGCAGGCTGAACAGCAAGTCAAGGTGCTTGAGGCCGGTATGCTGCGCCCCTTTGACGGGCAGCTGCCCGACGGCCTATGAAGGGACCCGTTGTTGAGTTTTCTGATTGGCTCGCTGAGCGCGCGCAGCACGTAGGGCTTGTTTTAGCGCGCGCCTTGCCCAGCGAAGACGCTGTGCCGGCAAGCTTGCATCAGGCCATGCGTTACTCGGTGTTGGGTGGGGGCAAACGGGTGCGAGCGGCGCTCGTTTTTGCTGCGGCTCAGGCCTGCGGCCCCGCGATTTCGTCGCAACAACTGGCACAGCAGGCGTTGGCGCAAGACTACGCCGCGGCGGCGGTTGAGCTCGTGCATGCTTATTCGCTCGTGCACGACGACTTGCCGTGTATGGATGACGACGTCTTACGCCGTGGGCGCCCCACTGTGCACGTGCAGTATGACGAAGCAACCGCTTTGTTGGCGGGTGATGCTTTACAGCCTTTAGCCTTTGATTTGCTCGCTCAAATGCCGCTTTCGCCTGAGCTGATTGTTCAGGCGATTCGTGACTTGGCGCGAGCGGCAGGCAGCCTCGGCATGGCGGGCGGGCAGGCCATCGATCTTGACAGTGTGGGTAAAACCTTGACTCAGCAAGCTTTGCAACAAATGCATATGCTCAAAACCGGGGCTTTGCTGGGCGCGAGCGTTGCTTTGGGTGGTTTAGCGGGCGGGGGCAGTGCCTGGCAACGCGAGGCCCTCGAAAACTATTCCGCAGCAATCGGTTTGGCGTTTCAGGTAATCGATGATGTGCTCGATGTCACCGCTGACAGTGCAGTGCTTGGTAAAACCGTCGGTAAAGATGCCGCGGCAAATAAGCCAACTTATGTCACACTGATGGGCTTAGAGCAGGCGCGCACCTTCGCGGGTGGCTTGCATCTGCGCGCGCTAGCCGCTTTAGCGCCCCTGGGCAAGGCGAGCCACAGGTTGGCCGAGCTCGCTGATTTTATTGTTTTACGCGATCATTAAAATAGTCGCGATGATTTTTGTATAGAAAATATCCTTATGCTGACCGATTTGCTCGACCGTATTCACTCACCAGCCGACCTCAAGGCGCTCGATAAACGAGAGCTCCGGCGGCTGTCCGACCAGCTGCGCGAGTTTGTGCTGGCGTCGGTGTCTCGAACCGGTGGCCACCTCTCGTCTAATCTGGGCACGGTCGAATTAACGGTTGCGCTGCATTACGTATACGACACACCGCACGATCGTATTATTTGGGATGTTGGCCATCAGTCGTATCCTCATAAAATTTTGACCGGCCGCAAAGCGGCCATGAATACGTTGCGTCAGTTCGGCGGGATTTCCGGCTTTCCAAGGCGCAGCGAGTCTGAGTACGATGCGTTTGGCACCGCGCACTCCTCTACATCGATCTCGGCCGCGCTTGGTATGGCCGTCGCCTCGCGCAACGCCGGCGTGTCGCGCCAGCATATTGCGGTGATTGGCGATGGTTCGATGTCTGCCGGGATCGCATTCGAGGCGATGAACAATGCGGGGGTGACTCCCGACATGAACCTGTTGGTGATTCTCAACGATAACGACATGTCGATTTCGCCACCAGTTGGCGCACTCAATCGTTATCTTGCTCGCTTGATGTCTGGTCAGTTTTACGCCGCGGCAAAAAATGTGGGACGCTCGGTTTTGCAGCATATGCCCCCAGTGCTCGAGCTTGCGCGGCGCTTTGAAGAACACGCCAAAGGGATGGTCACCCCAGCGACCTTGTTCGAAGAAATGGGCTTTAACTATGTGGGACCGATCGATGGTCATGACCTCGATTCTTTGATTCCAACCTTACAAAATATGCGCGCCTTGAAGGGCCCGCAGTTTTTACATGTTGTGACCAAAAAAGGGCAGGGCTATAAGCTTGCCGAGGCCGATCCCGTGCTTTATCACGGCCCCGGCAAGTTCGATCCTGCCATCGGCATTCAAAAACCCGCTGCAGCGCCCAAGACGACCTATACACAGATATTCGGGACGTGGCTGTGCGATATGGCAGCCCAAGACGCGCGCTTAGTGGGTATCACGCCCGCAATGCGTGAGGGCAGCGGCATGGTCGAGTTTGAGCGCCGCTTTGCGAAACGTTATTTTGACGTGGGCATTGCCGAGCAGCACGCCGTCACCTTTGCCGCAGGCTTAGCCTGCGAGGGGCAAAAGCCCGTCGTTGCGATTTATTCGACCTTTTTGCAGCGCGGCTACGATCAACTCATTCACGATGTGGCTTTGCAAAACCTCGACGTGACCTTCGCACTAGACCGCGCCGGTCTGGTGGGGGCAGACGGCGCCACGCACGCAGGTAATTACGACATTGCCTTTATGCGTTGTATTCCGAATATGGTGGTGGCAACGCCTTCTGACGAAAACGAAACTCGGCTCTTGCTTTCAACCTGTTATCACTATCCCGGCCCGGCCGCAGTACGTTATCCTCGCGGCGCTGGCGTTGGAGCCTTGCCCCAGGCTGAGCTTGCGACCGTCGAGCTTGGTCGTGGTCTGATGCGCCGCCAAGGCAAAAAAATCGCGATTTTGGTCTTTGGCACGCTGCTGCCGGCTGCACTCAAAGCCGCCGAGGCCCTGAACCTAAGCGTGGCAGATATGCGCTTTGTCAAGCCGTTAGACCTTGCGCTGGTGCTTGAACTGGCAGCCTCGCACGCAGGACTTGTCACGTTAGAAGAAGGCGCGATCATGGGCGGGGCCGGTAGCGCCGTCGCCGAGGCGCTTGCCGCTGCAGGAGTGGTGTGCGCGCTCTTGCAGTTGGGTCTGCCCGACCGTTTCATCGATCACGGCGAGCAGGGCGCTTTATTGGCGAGCGTCGGACTCGACGCGGCGGGGATTGAGCGAGCCGTTCGCACCAGATTTGGTACCGAGCTTGCGTTAAGCAGCTAAACATACGATAATGCAAGGCTTTCTTGCTCGACCAGCCAGTTTTTGGTGTGGCGGGCTGCCCCCGAAAAGGGCTGTGTTGAAGTGGTATTTTTGAGCAAAATAGCTGCCTAGATGTGTAACCGCCGCAGTTTTTGAACCGCAGTAGTTGTGCAGCCGCAGTTGTGTAACTTCAGTTGATGTTAGCTATCAACCGCCTCAAGCATCCATCGCACGCAGTTTCTTGCCGGACACCCTCAGGAGTTCAAATGCGTCATTACGAAGTTGTATTTATTGTTCATCCCGACCAAAGCGAGCAAGTTCCCGCGATGGTCGAGCGCTACCAGGCGCTGGTGACCACCCAAGGCGGTAAAGTCCACCGCATCGAAGACTGGGGTCGCCGTCAACTCGCTTACCCAATTCAAAAACTGGTGAAAGCGCACTACGTGTGTTTCAACATCGAATGCGGTCAACCCACGCTCGACGAACTTGAACATTCGTTTCGTTACAACGACGCCGTGTTGCGCCACCTTGTCATCAAGACCAAAGCTGCTCAAGCCGAGCCTTCACTCATGATGAAACAAGTTGAACGCGACGAAGCCCGCAAAGCTTCGGCCGAAACAACAACCGGCGAGGCTGAGTAATTCAGGCCTGTTGTGAATCGGCTTGAGGTGCAAGGGCAGATACTTGAGCTTTCCCCCTTACGGTACACGCCAGCCGGGGTTGCAGTGCTCGAGTTTCTTCTTTCACACGAGTCCGAAGTCACTGAGGCAGGTCAGGTGCGTCGCCTAGCATTTACTCTGGCGGTTGTTGCACTCGGAGACCTGGCACAGATGGCTGGCACAACAAGTTTGGGTCGCACGGTACGCGTTCAGGGGTTTTTGGCACCGGTTCGAAAAGATTCACCAAAATTCAGGCTGCATGCGCAGCATATTCAACAGATTTAAGCGAGGCACATCATGGCTTTCTTCGGTAAACGTAAAGAAAAAAAGAAATTCACTCAACAGAATCCTTTGTTCAAACGTCGTAAATTTTGCCGCTTTAGCGCAGCAAACGTCGATCAAATTGATTACAAAGATCTCGATACTTTGCGTGATTTCATTCAAGAAAACGGCAAGATTATTCCTGCACGTCTGACCGGAACGAAGGCGATCTATCAGCGCCAACTCGACACCGCGATCAAGCGCGCACGCTTTTTGGCACTGTTGCCCTTCACCGATAACCATAGCTAATCCAGGGGCATACCATGCAAATTATTCTTCTCGAAAAAGTTGTTAACGTCGGCAATCTGGGTGAAGTGGTGCGCGTGCGTGATGGCTACGCTCGCAACTTCCTGATCCCCCAGAAAAAAGCGCGTCGCGCGACTGAAACCGCACTCAAAGAATTTGAAGTGCGTCGCGCAGAGCTCGAAAAAATTCAAGCCGAAAAACTTGCTCTGGCACAAGCCTTAGGCCAGCGTCTTGAAAGCTTTGCACTGAGCATTACTCAAAAAGCGGGTGTAGACGGTCGCTTGTTTGGTTCGGTCACCAACATGGACATCGCTCTGGCACTGGTTGCTGCAGGCTTCGCCGGCATCGAAAAAGCGCAAATTCGTCTGCCTGAAGGTCCGTTGAAAGCGGTTGGCGAGTTTCCAGTTCAGGTAGCGATTCACCCCGACGTTGTCAGCAGCATTTCAGTCGTTGTGGTCGGCGACTTAGTCTAAGTCACAGGCGATTCATGGCAATGAAGCCGGCTCAGGTCGGCTTTTTTGTCTTTTAGTGTTTGGCTAAGTGGGTGTTTGGCAACAATAACAAGGCCTCTTTGAGTCATCATGAGCACCGACGACCCCCAATTTGAGCAAGCCCTAAACGTGTGGTTAGGTCAGCACGCCAACGATCCGGCCGGTATTTATTTTGTCGAGTTTGCCGGACACCACTGCGTGGTGAAACGTCAGCAGACTCGCCGGTTTGCAGCCTTGCGTCGCGCTTGGCAAGTGCTGCGTGTTTCTGCGCTAGCCTGGCTTTGTTGGTTGCTGCTGGGCGAGCGCCCGTCGACGCAGGTGCTGCTGCAAAACTCTTTGGTTGACGAAGCTCGCCGCTTGATTCGCCTTAAGTCGTCTGGTCTGCGTGTGCCGACCGTTTGGCACCAAACGCAGCAGTTGTTGGTCTTAGAGTTCGTTGGCCAAGATATGCCCTATCTGATTCGACTTGCGAATCCAGAGGCACGACTCAGTCTAATGAATAGCGCTGCGCAAGAGCTTGCTCGGTTTCATCAGGCCGGCTTTGTCCATGGTGGGGCACAGCTGCGCAACTTGATGATGCAAGATGGGGTGTTTACCCGCATTGATTTTGAAGAAAATATTGCAGAGGCGCTGTCTTTACCACTTGGTCAGGCGTACGACGTGTTTCAGATGCTATCGTCCATGGCAGGGTTGCGGGGCCATGAATTTGACGTCAACGAGCGTCAGGCGCTTTGTGAACAGCTGCTCAAGTCTTATCTACAAGCAAACCCTGATCCCTTTCTGCGCAAACAGTTACAAAATTTCGGGCGTAAAACCTCCTTCATCGAAAATTACCTTGGCGCCTTGCTCAGGCGCTTTCCCGGGCGTGATGTTCAAGGATTTTTGTGCGTCTCGAAGTGCTTACGGTTAATATCAAAACGATGAATACTTCGCCTGATCCGCAACTCGAATACCTGCGAGTTCCTCCTCACTCAATCGAGGCCGAGCAATCGGTGCTGGGTGGCTTGTTGCTTGACAATGGTGCCTGGGAACGCGTCACTGACGTGGTCAACGAAGACGACTTTTATCGGTTTGATCACCGCCTAATCTGGCATCACATCGCGCGACTAATCAATTTGTCTCGCCCCGCAGATGTGGTCACTGTCAACGAGTCTTTAGCCAGTGTCGGGAAATCCGAGGAAGTAGGGGGATTGGCTTATCTCAATGCTCTGGCGCACAACACGCCTTCGGCTGCCAATATTCGTCGCTATGCCGAGATCGTTCGTGAACGCTCAATGCTTCGTAAACTCGTGACGGTTGCCGACGAAATCGCTGCCACGGCGTTTAATCCGCAGGGCAAAGAGGCGCGTCAGTTGCTCGATGAGGCCGAATCCAAAGTCTTCAAAATTGCTCAAGAAGGTGCAAAAGCGACGGCAGGGTTTCGCGAGATTCAACCATTACTATCTGAAGTGGTCGATAAAATCGATGAGCTGTATCACCGTGAGGGCAACACCGATGTCACTGGTGTACCCACGGGGTTTACCGATCTTGACAGAATGACCTCGGGGTTGCATGGCGGCGATTTAGTGATTGTGGCTGGCCGACCCTCCATGGGTAAAACCTCGCTCGCGATGAATATCGCCGAACACGTGGCTATTGAACACGAGATTCCGGTAGCCGTATTCTCAATGGAAATGGGCGCGGTGCAACTCGCGATGCGAATGCTAGGCTCCGTGGGCATGCTTGATCAGCATCGGATGCGCACAGGCAAGCTCTTGGCAGATGATTGGCCACGCGTGACGCATGCTGTGCAACGTATGCAAAACGCTCAGCTCTACATCGACGAGGCCCCCGCCCTGAGTTCTGTTGAGGTCAGGGCGCGTGCGCGCAGGCTCGCACGCCAGTGCGGCAAACTTGGTCTGATTGTGATCGACTACTTGCAGTTGATGGGGGCCAGCTCGTCAGGCGAAAATCGAGCGACTGAGATCTCAGAAATTAGTCGCTCGCTAAAAGCGTTAGCCAAAGAGCTTGACTGCCCCGTGATTGCTTTGTCGCAGCTGAATCGTAGCCTTGAGCAACGCCCCAATCGTCGCCCGGTGATGAGCGACCTACGCGAGTCTGGTGCGATCGAACAAGACGCCGATTTAATCTTATTTATTTATCGCGATGAAGTCTACAACCCAGACTCACCCGAAAAAGGGACGGCCGAAATCATTATCGGTAAACAGCGTAATGGTCCGATCGGAACAGTCAGGTTAACTTTTCAGGGCTCAAGCACCCGCTTCTTGAATTTTGCGGGTGGCTCCGGGGGCTCGTCGGGTTACTGAAGCGGGTTACTGCAGCGGGTTACCGTTAAGCCCTGCGAGCACTTGTTTCTGCTGTACCCATTGTTTGATTTTGACGGCATCGCCAACTCGTGTGCCTTTGCCTTCAGCGTTCAGAAGCACAATTGCCACGTCGCGATTATTGATCCGTGCCAGCATGACCAGGCACTGACCCGCTTCGCTGATATAGCCGGTCTTAGACACCTTGATATCCCAAGTGGGATTTAACACCAACATGTTGGTATTACGAAAAAGTGTGGGGTGTCCGCTTGAGCGCACCTCGTGCTGATCATCGGTGGTGTATTGCCGAATGGCTGCGCGCGAGGCCGAGGCTTGTAACAGTATGACGAGGTCTTGCGGACTTGCTACGTTTTCGCTCGATAAACCCGTGGGCTCAACGAAACGGCTTTGTGTCATGCCCAGCTGTTTAGCTTTGCTGTTCATGGCAGCGACAAACGCAGTCATGCCGCCGGGGTAATGGCGACCCAGGGCATTCGCTGCACGATTTTCTGACGACATCAACGCGAGGTGCAACATGTCACTGCGTGACAATTTTGTGCCGACCGGCAAGCGCGAACGGCTGTGCTTAACGGTGTCGATATCGCTTGCTGTGACTTCGATGAGTTCACTCATCGCTTGATTTGCATCGACGATCACAATCGCAGTCATTAGCTTGGTGATCGAGGCGATCGGCCGGGGTGGGCCGTCGTTCCGAGCAAATAAAACGGTCTTGCTGCCGAGGTCGTGCACGAGCACCACGTTCGAGCGCACCGCGTTGATCCCACCCGTGCTTGTGCTTGGATTTGCACCCGCACTTGCAACAGCTCCCGCACCTGCCACGCCTGCAGCAACACCTGCTGCTGCGGCGGCGCTGTTACGCGCGCGTGGTGCATTCGAGGGCTTAACGGCCGTTGCTTTGAAATTATTGTTGGTGGCCTTACCAGTGGGTGTATTCGCGGCCTCGGCCACTGAGCGACTACCTTGTGGTGTGCCTGCGGCGACCACTTTCTTTTTTGTATTTTTGGCGTTGCTCGTTGTTTTTTTTGCTTTTGGCTGATTGGCGACAGAGGTTGTCTTTTTGATCGTGCTGGCAGCGGGTTGAGCCGTGTTTTGCGACCAGGCGGATGCACAAAAAAAGCCAACAGCCAGGCTCACTAAGCAACTCAGCCAGGGCTTGCGACAGGATAAATTAAACTTAAAAGTCATTCTCAGTGCCTTGCAAAGCATAAAGACTAGGCAAATTATATACTTAGCTTTGATACTTAAACTAAGTTTTGACTAATTTTTATTCAAATTAGGGTTAACCCTA
>CAMBZR010000024.1 GCA_945872285.1 Bordetella parapertussis
ATGGGTGAGTTAACGCCACGCCGTTGGAAAGAGTTATTTGCACAGAACCCTAAGCGGTCGGTGCTGCATCTGATTGATCAGATGAGAAAGAAAGCAGAATAACGTCGCCTATTGAACGGTGCGCAGTTACCGCTTACGGGTAACGGATGGCAACGGACTTGGGACAGTTGGCACCAAATCTGTCGGAGCAACACTCTTGACAATCTATGCCACTTAGTATCACAATAAAGAATGAAACGTATTTTTAAGACTCGCTACTTTGCTCGTTGGATGCGTAAGACTGAACTCAGTGACAAGGCGCTCTATTCTGCCGTTATCGAAATGGCGCAAGGATTGATCGATGCTAATCTGGGTGGCGGGATCCTCAAAAAAAGAGTCGGACTTTCCGGTCGAGGCAAGCGAGCTGGGGGCCAGAACCTTGGTCGCGACAAATAAGGGAAACCGATGGATTTTTGTGTACGGTTTTGAAAAAAATGACCACGCAAATATCTCAGATGGTGAACTGGAAGCGTTGAAAGATATTGCTGCAGAACTATTGGCGAGGACTGTTAAACAACTGGACGAAGCCTTGAATGACGGATCATTAACGGAGATATGCGATGACCACAAAATCTAAGGCCAAGAGCCTCATTTTTGAAGCTGTTCATGAAACTGCAAGCGATCTTCATCGCCTCGGCTTCATTGATAAACGAAAAATGCGCAAATTTGATCTGCTTTGTCTAGATCCCATTCCAGCATACGATAGTGAAAAAATTCGTGCACTAAGGAACCACCTGAAACTAAGCCAAGCTGTTTTGGCTTCGGTATTGAATACTAGCCTGTCAACAGTGCGCAAATGGGAAGCAGGCGATAAGCATCCAGGCGGTCCCTCGCTAAAGTTGCTTAATCTGCTGGATCGCAAAGGTCTGGAGGCGGTAATTTAATTGAATTTCCTGGACCATGCAGGGTAAGTCAAATCCAAGTTCAGATGAGGTTTACTTTAAAGATAACGGGCTAAAGGAAGCAGCCTGACATGACCGATCAATGACTTTCACTTATCTTCCTCAAAATGCTGTCCAACACAGTCAGACCACCGCTAGGGAACAATTTTCTTATGAACGAAATTCGGATGCTCTCCACAAGCGGGATCCTTGGCTATGGATTCCCTGAGGCCTCGCTCGAAGCCGGCATGGCGCTCAAGCCACACATCATCGGCGTAGACGGTGGCTCAGTCGATCCTGGGCCGCATTACCTCGGTTCGGGCAAGCCGTTCAGCTCACCCATGGCGATCAAACGCGATCTGCGTCTCATGTTGAATGCAGCGGTCAAACACGGTTGCAAGCTTATTATCGGCACCTGCGGCGGCTCGGGGGGCGAACCCCATCTCGAGCTCGTGGTCAACTTCGCCCGAGAGATCGCCGCCGAAGACAAGCTGCACTTTAAGATGGCCGTGATTCATGCTGAGCTCAAGCCAGAGTTCGTCAAAGAACAACTGCGAAAAAATAAGATACGTCCCTTAGGACGACATCCTGCCCTAGAACTCGCTACCGTCGATCGTGCGGTCCGGATTGTGGGCATGATGGGGCCCGAGCCCTTTGCAGAAGCGTTGAATGCCGGCGCACAAGTCATTCTTGCCGGACGTTCAAGTGACCCATCTCCCTGGGCAGCTGCTGCAATCAATGAAGGATTTCCGCCGGCGGCAGCCTGGTATGCCGGCAAGATGCTCGAGTGCGGCGCAACGCCCGCCATCCCTAAAGGACATGACTGCTTAATGGTCACCCTCAGAATGAATGGGGAAGTTGAGTGCGAGCCTATGAATCCGATCCGTCGCTGCACGAGCGTTTCGATCGCAAACCATAGTCTTCACGAAAACGCGAGCCCTATTTACCATGTGGAACCGGGCGGAATGCTCGACACCTCCGCGTGCACTTTTGAAGAAGTCACCGACCGCGCGGTCATCATCCGTGGCATGACGTGGACCACCAATCCATACACGATCAAGCTTGAGGCCGCAGAACTAGCCGGATATCGGGCCTTTACGATCTGCGGCACACGCGACCCCTTACTCATTAAGACTGTCAAAACATTTCTGGCAAATATTCGGGAGCTCACCGCAACCAAAGCCTCGGATATCGACGTCAAGCCCACGGACTACACGCTGGTGATACGCACGTACGGGTTGAGCGGTGTCATGGCAGAACGAGAACAAGCACAAGAACCCACCTCGCACGAACTAGGATTTCTCGTCGAAGTTGTCGCCAAAGATCAAACGACCGCCAATAGTGTGTTGGCGCTTGCGCGTACACAAATGCTTCATATGGATTTCCCTGGGCGCATGTGCCGAGAAGGCAACATGGCCTTTCCGTTCTCACCGTCCGATCAGGAAGGCGGACCGATGTATCAATTCTCCATGCATCACGTACTCGAGGTCAGTGATCCGTGCGAGCTCTTCCCAATCGATTACGAAAACGTATAACGGAGACCCAACATGCCACTCATTAAAGATCTCGCCACGGTTTGCAAGAGTAAGAATGCGGGTCCATTCGAATTAACGATCGATGTCGTTTTTGACAATGCAGAAGCCTATAACCGGGTCAAACGTTCCGGTGTGCTCTGCCCTCAGCTTTTCGCCACGCTTTACAAAGTCGACGCAAAAGACGTGCTCTTTACCCCATACGACGCTGCCTTTGCGTTTAAGGCAACGCTCCCTCGCCTTATTCCCTCAGGCGGCGTCGGAGACACAGATGTGTATGGCGCGCAGCAACACGCCCCCGTGTTGAACGTCAATATTCCCTGAGCATTCGCGCAATGCCCAAAAAGTCGATTCCGCTGCTTTGGTTTAGTGCGCTATCAATTGTTATTGGCCTAGCGGTCTGGGAACTTTGCGCGACGCAATTTTCAGACTTTATCTTGCCGTCACCCTTAAGCGTTTTTGCACAGTTTCTAGACCCAAACTTTGCACTAAGGCTGGCCAAAGCCGTCTCGGGATCGCTCATCCAATTGGCGATTGGCTTCGGGCTTGCTCTTGCCGTGGCAGTGCCACTTGGCACGCTGCTCGGCCGTTCCGACACCCTCTACCGGATTTTTAACCCGACCATCAACGCAATCTACGCCATACCGCCGGTAGCGATGATCCCGTTCTTGATCATTTGGTTTGGCTTGTTCCTCGAGTCGCGCGTCGCACTTGTTTTTCTGATGTGTTTTTTCGATATTCTTGTGGTGATCATCGCCGGTTCAAGAGACGTTCGAACCTCCTGGATTGATGTCGGACGCTCCTTCGGCGGCAGTCGTTACTACTGCTTACGCTACATTGTCTTCCCGGCGCTAACGCCTTTTCTTTTTGCCGCGTTGCGCGTGGGTTCTGCGCGCGCAATCAACGGCATGATTACCGCAGAACTGTTCTTTGCAGCCGTCAATTTGGGGCAACTGTTAAAACGCTCGTCTCAGGCGTTCGATGCGTCTGCCGCCTTGGCCGTTGTGATGACCGTCTGTCTGATGGGGCTACTCGCACAAACTATCATCGTGCTTCTTGAGCGACGCTTATTGCACTGGCACATAAGACGTTCATGAGACATCGACCATGAAGAAACTTAGAAACGCTCTTCTTCCGCTCCTTGGCTTTGCGATCGTGATCGCAATCTGGGAAATCGTCGGCTCACGACTGGGCAACAGCTTGTTTGCGCCGGCGTCCTCTGTGTTGGTTCAGTACATCGATATGCTGCGCGAAGGCACGATGCTCAACGAGCTTTTCACCTCTTTGCGCCAGATGTTGTTAGGATTTGTGATCGCTTGTTTAGTCGGTATGCCAATGGGCATCGCGATGGGCCGCTCAAAGATCACTGACACGATGCTTCGTCCCTGGGTGAGCATCTTTGTGGTGACCTCGACCGCCGCGTTGGTTCCAATTCTTATTATGATTTTAGGGACTGGCCTGACCTTACGGGCTACCGTAGTTTTTTTAGCCGCCGTCTGGTATATCGTGCTGACCACCTACAACGGCGCCAAAGGCGTTAGCCCAGAGTTGCTAGCTGTCGGTCACTCATTTTCCGCAAATCGTCATCAAATATTTTGGAAAATCATCCTGCCGGCGCTCTACCCGTATTTAATTACCGGCGCACGGATTGGACTCATTCACGCAATCCGCGCCATGGTCATGGCGGAGATGTTTGTAATCGTTGGCTACGGCGCTCTCATTAACCAAGCAGGCATGGAGATCAATACAAGCTCCTTACTGGCGTTGTTATTAACATTGGCGTTTATCAGTCTCATCGCAAACGCTATTCTTTCCCAATGGGGGAAAAACCTAGCACCCTGGTACGAGCAGCAACGCCAGACCCTCTAATTAACAGCCCTACACGTTCTTACAGGTCACAGGAGACACCATGACAATCACTCGCAGAGACTTACTGAAGCATGCCGGAATGGGAATGAGCGCTGCAGCCATACTATCGAACATCCCCTTTAGCTTCGCACAAAACAAACGTGCCGTAAAAGCACAGATCCTAGGCTACACCCTCGCGATTCACGTACCAGCCATCATGGCACTCAATGAAGGAATGCAAGCACTTGGTTATAGCGCGTCTGATATGAACCGCATCGAATCGATGCAAGTATTGACCCAATCAATCGTCGCCGGTGCTGCAGAGGTAGGCGAGTCAGACGTCGTGTCAGCGCTGCGGGCAGGCTCCGTCGGTGCGGACGTCAAAATGGTGGGCATGGTTTACAACAACACCAGTCAAGTACTCGTGGTCAACGCAGACAAGATCAAAACGTACTCTGATTTTAAAAATAAAGACAACGCGATAGCCTTAAATTCTACCGGCGACTTTATTTACGTCATGTTGAGCGGTATTTTCGAGCGTAACGGTATAGATATTCAAGATACAACTGTCGTCGAGGTGGGCGGCTCAGGCTCTCGTATGCGTGCCTTGTTGGGTGGGCGCGTGGCTGCGGTACCGGTTCATTTTGATCAGGCTGCGGATATTCTCAAGCAGGGTAACTACAAGGTCATGATTGAACCCTGGAAAATCTACAACCCATGGCTCTCAGAAGCTTGGCTCGTACAAGGCTCGTGGCTCAAAAACGCTGACAATGCACGCGCAATCACAGACCTACTCAAGGCCACACTCACCTCTTTCCGTAAAGCGAACGAGAGCTTGTCATACTTTGCCGAAGGCTACCGCAAATACGCCACGATCAAGGACGCCAAGAGCGCGACCGAGGCAGAGCTCAAGCCAGTGTGGGAACAGCTGTCCAAACAGGTCAAGGCCTGGCCTAATGACGGCGGTTTCCGATTAAAGTATTTTGAAGAATTGCTTCCCGTCTATGTCAAAGCAGGGACAGTCAAACGCGGCGCCAATATCGCGCGAGTCATTGACACCCAATACATCGACAAAGCGCTAAAGGAGCTTGGGTAATTGACATACTTCAAGCTTGAAATCGATCGAATCACAAAGACCTACCGGCAAGGCACTGGCGGCTTACCGGTACTCGATGACTTCTCACTTCCGGTCAAAGACCTGGAGTTTCTCGTGTTGCTTGGTCCCTCAGGATGCGGCAAATCTACGCTTCTAAGAATCATTAACGGTATCGAGCCCAGTGATAGCGGAAGGATCCTGATCGATGGACAAGACGTGACGGGCACAACCGGGCACGGTCGTGGAATGGTGTTTCAAAGCTTTGAACTTTTCCCATGGCGCACCGTACTGGATAATGTTGCGTTCGGCTTAGAAATTGCTGGCCTTGAAAAACAACAGCGCCTAGCGCAAGCCCGGGAATGTATTAGTCTTGTGGGGCTATCCGCCTTCGAGAATTCGTACCCCCATCAACTCTCGGGTGGTATGCAGCAGCGTGTCGGAATCGCCCGCGCGCTCGCCATCAAGCCAAGCATCCTGCTGATGGACGAGCCCTACGGCGCGTTAGATGTACAAACGCGTGACTTACTGCAGGACGAGCTGCTCAATATTTGGGAACGCGAACGTAAAACAGTGATTTTTGTAACCCACTCGATCGAAGAAGCCTTGTATCTGGCCGACCGGATCGTTGTGATGTCGCCGAGGCCCGGCCGGATCGCTCAAATCATCGATGTACCGTTCGTCCGCCCCCGCCGTGACGATATAAAGACCGAGCCCGCGTTTCTTCAACTCAGACGACAGATTTGGGAGAGTTTGAAAAAGATGGTTTGATGTCTTCGAAGTCAACACTAAAAGAACGTAAGCGATCCATAAACCCCAACTTGGGCACACGATAAAAACTGCACGATGCTCTCTACCTCCGAATATGAAATAAGAGCAGCAGGGATTGGATTCCGCACCTTTCCACGAGAGTTCGCAGCCGACCTAAACTCTTGAAGTACCAACCTTTTTACTCGGTACTACCGTCATTATTTCTGAAACAGTCACATGTTTTGGATTGTTATTTGGCAACAACACTTTTATTGCGCAATCCCCCTGCGAAACGATCCCGACTAGAACTTCGTCATCGCCGACTAATATAGCCCTTACTCGATACTCGCGCATCAGCATCAGGACGTCTTCCACAGGACTAGTTGATCGCACAGAAACTATTGTGTTGGCTTTTTGCTCAATAACTTGTCTTACGGATGTCATAAAAATCTGCCAGTAAAATTTAAAAATGGATAGAGTTTTGGATATTTAATCTTGCAGTTCCAAGGTTATTCGGAAAAGTTAAACAAATGCAGCCAGCGGCCGATAGCGATAAAGCTGTAACCCGACCATACTAATATTACCTCTGCGTGTACTGTTTTGCGGCTAAACAGAGTGACGAAGTTGAAACTTTACGTTCGTAAAGTTATTCACAAAACCAGATGGTCAGCGCTTCGGCTAGCCCTGTTTTGAGGCGACCACCGCGTCCGGGGATTTAGTAGATGTTCATTTTCACGCCTAAATAATAGTCGGGCAGCGGATTGACAATCCCGAGACAGGTCACTCCATCAAAGCGCCTAACTTTATTTAACGTGCAACCGTTATAATCAAGTCGTTAGTTCGCGAACCGGATCACTTAGCCATGACGCTACAAGCATTCATCGAGCTGCATGCAATCAAAATAGATACAAAGATTGGAACCTATGCACCGGGCGCGGCAGCCCCCAATGGGCACCTACTAAGCCTAGCACTCTGCGTAGATCCAAAACTTGTTTTGATCGATGAAGACTCGATGCAAAATGTATTTGATTACGATCCTCTCTTACTTGAAATTCAACGACTTGCGGCAGATAAACATTACGAAACGCAGGAGCGACTCATCACACGTATCGTCAAAGCATGTGCCGTATATGCAGAAATCATATCGCTAGAAATCATCCTAAGAAAACAACCGGTGCTAAACGACTCTGGGTCGCTTGGGGTGCGGCTATGCATGGACAGAGCCGCACTAAATCGTGTTTAGCATGCTAAATCAAGATAACTCTCATCTAGGATAAACGCAGTGAACAAACAACTACAAGATCTAGACCAACTCGGAAATGTTTGCGTTGGTATTTTCCACAGAATTGCCCTTTTCGGCATCGGGGCCGCCACAGTGTGGGCAGCTGGGTGGACGTTTTTTGAACTTTTTCAAAAACATCATGCCTCAATTCAAGATCTTTTGCTGTTATTCATATATTTAGAAATCGGCGCTATGGTTGGCATTTATTTCAAGACAAACCACATGCCAGTTAGATTCTTGTTGTACATCGCCATCACTGCACTCACTCGACACATGGTGGATATCATGAGCCACGTTCCCGTCAATATTAACGAGATGCTAGCGGTCGGCGCCACAACCCTAGCGATAGCAGTCGCTATCTTAATCATCCGCTATACAAGCACAAAGTTTTCTAACAATAATCAGAACGATATTAGCTGACTATTTTTTGGCCCATATTAGGTGGCGCCGCTTATTGCTTATCCTGATCTTGATTAATACAAATTGAGAGATTATTTATGCCATACCTTCAAGTAGTGCCCCGGGCCACCATCTGAAACTGAAAAAACCCTGCGTTCGCGCTGGAGTTTTCGGTGCGACTCTGATCACCTTCTTCCTGGCCGAGATTGGCGACAAGACGCAGATCGCCACCGTCGCAATGGCCGCGCACTATGCATCGCCACTGCTGGTCGTGATCGGCACGACTCTAGGCATGCTGATCGCTGACGCGCCTGTTGGTGTTTATTGGTGATAAGCTGGCGAACAAGATACCGATGCGAATGGTGCACCCTATCGCCGTCGCAATCTTTGTAGTGATGGGAGTTGCGACCCTGCTTAGCGCAGGATCGAAACTCGGGTTCTAAGACTCATTTTCGCGAATGGTTCGTCACAATCGTGTTTAAATCAGGAAAATAATAAAACCTAGGAGACTGATATGCCACTAACTAAAATAATCAAGCACATCGCCTTTGTTTCGGCCTTTTTAATCTCACCAGCCTCGGCACTCGCACAAGCCTACCCAACGCAAACGATAAAATTTATTGTCCCCGCGCCACCGGGGGGCGCAATTGATCTGATCGCACGCGTTCTTTCAGAAAAACTCACTGCTTCGCTTGGTCAGAGCGTGATTGTCGAAAACAAACCAGGCGCCTCAAGCAATATCGGTACTGATCTGGTGGCAAAAGCAGCGCCAGATGGCCACACCATCGGGATCGTGGCGGGCAGCCACAACATTAATAAATTTATCTTCAAGGATCTGCCTTTTGATCCCGAAAAAAGCTTCGAACCAATTATCTATACGCACGTAGTGCCCTTGGTGTTTGCGATCAGTCCACAGATTCCAGCCAAAACCTTGCCTGAATTCATTAGCTGGATGAGGGCGAATCCAGATAAGGCCAAAGTCGCGACCTCAGGCCGCGGTAGCGCGCAAGACATGGCAGCCCTTATGTTTCGCACAGCGACCGGCTTAGACATGCTGCTCGTTCCATACAAAGGCTCCTCGGTCGCCCATCCTGATTTACTAGCTGGGCGCACGGCGCTATTTATCGACACCATCAGCGCCATTCAAACGCAAATCAAAGCGGGCACTGTCGGTGCTGTCGCCGTGTCAACGCTTAAACGTACGGCTGCTCTACCTGACCTACCTACTGCAGATGAACAGGGTTTAAAGGGCTATGACGCCAATACGAACGGTGGGTTACTGGCGCCGGCGGGCACCCCTAAGGCAATCATTAACAGACTGAACGCTGAAGTCAATGCAGCATTCAAGTTGCCTGATGTGAAGGCCAAGTTAAACGCGGCTGGCATCGAAATTCAAGGTGGCACCCCACAAGCGTACGCCGACTTAATCAAAGCCGATCTTGCTAAGTGGCGCAAGGTAGTTGAAGCGGCGGGGATTAAGCCGGAGTAAGCACCGATGCGCTGTGGGCTCGAGCTACACAGACGGTAAAAACGAAACGAACTGGATAAAGGAAAAAGATGAACCAAGTTCTTGAGAGCAGCCAAAGCATTGCCAATACCGTGAAGTTCAGTCTGCGAAACTTACCTTTACTCGACGGTGGCGCAACCATGGCAAGCCTTGGAAGTGCGCCCGCGCTATGGGCTCACTCAAAAGTGTATTCAACCGGCGGGGAAAACGCACTGCATAGCCATGACATCGAAGACCACTGCTTTTTGATCTTGCAGGGCGAGGCGACCTTTAACTTCGGGGATGGTAGCTCAATGATTGCCCGTCAATTCGAAGGCGTGCTCTTACCCAGAGGCACCCAGTATCGGTTTACGGCCAACCCCGGCGACAATCTGGTCATGTTTAGAGTGGGTGGTGCAAGTATTACTAATTACAAAGACGTTGACTCGTACGCTTTGCCGCGCGAAGCTGCAAAAAGCAGAAAATTTTCAGATGGTACGCAAGGCGATGCCTCGAAGGGTGGCGCACACTCAAGCCCCACCGTCTTTAAAACAGGGGCATTTTTTGCACCTGACTGAGATGTTGGATGGCAATACACTTTGGGTCAGCGTTGGGCACACGAGTGAATTCAGATCCTACTAAAGGAGAAAATTATTGATGTATGAACTGATCATCAGAAACGCAAATTTAGCCGATGGCATGGGAAACCCACTGGTTAAAACCGATGTTGCTATCGGAGATAGACGTATCGTAAAAATCGGAAATATCACTGGATCGTCCAAAAACGAAGTCGATGCAATGGGACTGGTTCTTGCACCTGGCATTATCGATGTACATACTCATTACGATGCGCAACTCACTTGGGACTCAACTGCCTCGCCTTCGCCGGCGCTCGGCGTGACCACAGTGATTATTGGTAACTGTGGCTTTGGCATTGCACCGGCAACGCCAGACACTCGAGACCTCATCCTTGCAAATCTGTCGGAGGTCGAGGCAATGTCACTGGATTCGCTCAAGGCCGGTGTCGATTGGGATTTCGAAAGCTTTCCAGAGTTTCTTGCTATGCTGCGCCGCAAAGGCGCATACCCGAATGTAGCGTGTTTCGCCTCGCACTCAGCGATGCGAACAGTCGTCATGAAAGAGGCAGGATCGCAACGAGCAGCAACGCCAGCAGAGCTAGAAAAAATGACCACTATGTTTCGAGAAGCCATGCAAGCCGGTGCAATGGGCCTTGGCTCGTCGACCTTTGAAAATCACAACGGCCAGGGTGGTATTCCAGTCCCGTCCAGGCTCGCCGATGACGATGAATTTCGTGCCTTTGCGAAAGTCATGAGTGAGTTTAATCATGGCCTCACCGTCATTACCTGTGGCGATCGAACTTCGATTGAATTTCTAGAAGAGCTTTCAAATATTAGTCGTCGTCCGGCAGTCTTTGCACCTTTGCTTCATTACAGCAATCAGCCAGACCGAGCAAAAAACCTGATGCATCGTTGCCAAGCGGCCCGAAGCCGCGGCGCTCTGGTCTATGCCCAAGCTTCATGCCAACCACTTAGCATGGACTTCACGCTAGAAAAGGCCTACCCCTTGATGACGGTACAGCCTTGGTCAGAACTCAAACACGGTAATCACGATGCCATGATGGCATCGTTTTCTGATCCTGAATTTGCCCGGCGCATGCGCGATGCGCTGTCGAATCCGGATGGTGGACGTATCTTTAACGGCAACTGGGAACGCGTCGAGGTCACAATGACCGCGCTAGATAAAAATCAGAGCCTTGTCGGAAAAAATATAGCGGCTATTGCTAAAGAGCGTAATGCCGATCCTGTAGAGGTCTTCTTGGGATTAGGCGTTGAGGAGAATTTGCAAACCACCTTCACCGCCAAGCTTCTTAATGTTGAAGAAGAAAGGGTCTGGGAATTACTGCAAGATCCGGGCAACATGGTTAGCTTGTCGGATGGAGGCGCGCACCTGACCTTTTTCTGCGATGCCGGTTTTGGAATGTACTTTTTGGGCCACTGGGTGCGTGAGCTTGGTAAGCTAGACCTTACCTCTGCCATCAAAAAACTGACTAGTGACGTCGCAGATATCTATGGCTTGATCGATCGTGGTCGTCTCGTCGAAGGTGCCTTCGCTGACATGATTCTGTTTGATCCCAAGCAGATTGGGATATCCAACACACAGCGGCTAAACGATTTACCCAGCGGCGCGACTCGCCTTGTTAGATCAGCACCAGGGCTACACACGGTTTGGGTCAATGGCGTGAGCGTCTACCATGACGGTGACTACACGACGGTTAAACCTCCCGGTCAGATATTAACTGCATTTTCTGCCATACGGCCGCATGTCGCGATGGACCACTAAGATGAGTCTTATTCGGACTCCTGTTGATTCGGATTCCTGTTGAATTGGGCACTTGTCACACAGCACGCATTAGTGGCCGGGTACATATCGTCATCGAGGGTCATGTCAGTATCTAAGACATCATCTGTTGAGATAAAGCAATCAAGAAAAATTTCATGAAAATAAAAGCTGTAGTTTTTGATGCCTACGGAACACTGTTCGACGTGTATTCAATTCAAGTGTTAGCTGACACGCTCTACCCAGGCCAGGGGTCTGATATCGCAGTGAAGTGGCGCGACAAGCAAATTGAATACACGCGGTTGATTACGCAATCAGATCCGCACAACGCCCTGGGTAGCCAGTACTATCGGCCGTTTTGGGAATTAACGCGTTTGTCATTAGAGTACACGTTAGACCGCCTCAAACTAGACCGCGCATCTCGTCAAGTTGAAAAACTACTACAACAATATGCCCACCTCACGCCATTTAAAGAAAATCTGGCTGTGCTTAAAAAGATCAAAAGCATGGGTCTCACGACTGCCATACTCTCAAATGGCAGTATGGATATGCTGACTTCAGCGGTCAAGAGCGCAGGGATGCAAGACGTTTTAGACCACATCATCTCCGTCGATCCTATTCGCCTGTTCAAGACGTCTCCCGAAAGTTACGGGCTTGTCCAACAGACCATCGCGGTCAACAAAGATGAAGTGCTGTTTGTATCCAGCAATTCGTGGGATGCGTTAGGTGCCACCTGGTTTGGCTTCACCACGCATTGGGTCAATCGCCAAGGCTTGCCGTTTGAAGCCTTATCTCCGCAGCCGCATTTTTCAGGCTCAGATCTCACTTCGGTGTTGGCTTCGCTTTGTTAGGCTGGTGAAGCAGTCAATCGAGCGAGAGTTTCGCGGGCTCAGGCTCGATTTGCTGGCGCCGGATCGACGTCAGCAGCGAAGGGTTAAAACCAATTGATTTTTGATCAAATATTTACAACACTGGCACTTAGAAGTACTATAAAAAAACGACACCAAACTGAGATCGAATCGGCCGAGCCTGTGTCGCTTTGCGCTTGTTAGTGATTTTTAATACTTGATTTATCCGAACATAAGGGTGCGCCGATGAAGGCTCTACTTTCTCTTTCGCAGGCAATTGATCGGGTAACCGATTTTTTTGCGGTCTTTGCTCAATGGGCTGTACTTGCTGCTTGTCTGATTAGTGCAAGTAATGCTGTGGTGCGGTATACCGCTGACTACAGCTCGAATGCCTTTCTAGAAGTTCAGTGGTATCTCTTTTCTGCCTGTGTCATGTTAGGTGCGGCGCAAGTCCTTCGTGTCAATGAGCATGTGAGGGTAGATGTTTTTTATGGACGCTACTCAGGCCGCGCTCAAGCGCTCTTTGATTTGTTTGGATTGACGCTCTTTTTGCTGCCTGTGATGATCGTAATGATTTATTACTCTTGGCCGCTTTTTTGGAAAATGTTTTTAAGTGGAGAAATGTCGAGTAACGCTGGCGGTCTCATCCGATGGCCAGCAATGTTGATGTTGCCGCTGGGCTTCGTTCTGGTATTGCTTCAGGGATTTTCTGAAATTATCAAACGCGTCGCGTGGCTGAACGATCGCTATGACGGTGAATTTCATTACGAAAGGCCACTGCAATGACAATGGAAAATTTTGCACCTCTGATGTTCGGAGGCCTAATCTTTACGTTGGTTTTAGGCTTTCCTGTTGCGTTCTCCCTCTCGGCGCTTGGGTTAGCCTGTGGGTTCTTTGCAGTTTACATGGAGTGGTTTCCGGTCGCTTTTATGTCGGCCTTGCCTTTAAATGTCTTTGGCATTTTGTCGAATGACTTATTGTTGGCGATTCCCTTCTTTACCTTCATGGGAACAATCTTAGAGAAATGCGGTTTAGCCGAAGACATGCTGGATTCGATGGGGCAATTGTTCGGATCGGTGCGTGGTGGTATCGGATATTCGGTCATTATTGTTGGGTTTATTCTTGGTGCGATCACCGGAACCGTGGCGGGTCAAGTGATTGCCATGGCAATGATTTCATTGCCGGTCATGATGCGCTGGGGTTACAACGTGCGCTACGCGACTGGCGTACTGGCAGCCTCAGGAACGATCACACAGCTGGTGCCGCCCTCGCTGGTGTTGATTGTCTTGGCCGACCAACTGGGGCAGTCAGTAGGTGACATGTATAAGGGCGCTTGGGGTCCCTCTATCTTGCAAGTTCTTCTTTTTGCCCTCTACACCTTCATACTTTCGCGCTTTAGGCCAGATCATGTACCAGGCTTACCCAAAGAGGCGCGTACGCTTCATGGTTGGGCCTTGTGGGGTAAGTGTCTTCGCGGCATCGTTCCCTCAGCTGTTTTGATTTTTACTGTGTTGGGTAGCATGGGCGGGCTACCTGGCCTGAACACTGCAATTGCTACACCGACCGAAGCTGGTGCAATGGGTGCGGTCGGTTCGTTAATTTTGGCTGCTTTTCACAAAAGACTGAATTGGTCTTTGATGCGAGAGGCGATGCTTGGAACCATGCGCTTGACGGCAATGGTTGTTTTCATCCTGATTGGTTCGCGTGTATTTTCTTTGGTGTTTCAGGGTGTCGATGGGGGGAAATGGGTCGAACACCTTCTGTCTAATTTACCCGGTGGCCAGATCGGCTTTTTATTCGTTGTTAATATTTTTATATTCTTCTTGGCTTTTTTCTTAGATTTTTTTGAGATCGCTTTTATTATCTTACCCCTGTTAGGCCCGGTGGCAGCAAAACTGGGGATCAACGGCATCTGGTTTGGTGTCTTACTCTGCGTCAATATGCAAACGAGCTTTATGCATCCGCCTTTTGGCTTTGCACTGTTCTATCTAAGAGGGATTGCGGATACGCTCTACAAAAATAAGGCGTTGCCGCGCAAGATTGAATCTACTGATATTTATCTTGGTGCGATTCCGTGGGTCATTATGCAACTCATCTTGGTGGTGATTGTCATATTTTTTCCACAGACCGTAACTGTATTTCTAGATAAAGAGGTGACGTTGGATCTCGGTCGGGCAGAGCAGCAGCTTGAACAATTGGGTAGAGAGCGGAGCGAGAAGCCTCCAGCAACAATGAATTGAAAAAAATCGTGCAAGAGAAAAACTCTTGCACGATTTTTGTAGTACGGTGCAGAGACGCGATCTTTTACAATTAGATCGCCCTAGAGTTTATGCTTTTAAAGTTTTGCTGCTTGCATGTAATCATCAAACGCAGCCTCTGCAAAGCGGAACCACAGGTTTCCATTGCGTCGAAACTCAGAATAGTCAGCATACATTTTCTTCCATGCTGGATTTTTATCTGATAATTCGTTATATAAGGCCATCGACTCTTTGAACGCGAGGTCCATAACGTCTTTGGGGAATTTAAATAATTTTGCACCGCCAGCAACTAAGCGCTTCAATGCGGCAGGGTTCAACGCATCATACTTGGCCAACATATTTTGCTGAGCCATACTGGCAGCACACGCCACGATGGCTTTGTACTCGGGCGTCAGCGCATCATAGGCTTTTTGATTTACAAATAAATCAGTGAGCGGACCGCCCTCCCACCAACCTGGATACGCGTAAAACGGCGCGACTTTATTGAACCCAAGTTTTTCATCGTCGTAAGGGCCGACCCACTCGGCCGCGTCGATCGTGCCTTTTTCTAGAGCCTGATAAATTTCACCGCCTGGGATATTCTGCGCGACACCGCCCATGCGTTCAACCACTTTTCCAGCAAAGCCTCCAACACGAAATTTTAAGCCTTTAAAATCAGCTACAGATTTAATTTCTTTGCGAAACCATCCGCCCATCTGAGCCCCCGTGCAACCCATCGGAAAATTAACGATGTTATACGCGGCATAAAATTCACGGGTTAGCTTCATTCCGTTGCCTTCGTACATCCAGGCGTTCATCAGACGCGTATTCAATCCAAACGGAATTGCGGTGCCCATCGCAAAGGTTTCGTCCTTACCAAAAAAGTAATAGGCGGCAGTACTTGCGCATTCAATCGTTTGATTTTGAACGGCATCCACAACACCGAAGGCAGGCACGAGTTCGCCTGGAGCATGGCATGAAACCACAAATTTTCCACCGGTCATATCGCTGACATGCTTGGCAAACACCTCGGAGGCGCCGTATAGCGTATCAAGAGACTTTGGAAAACTTGATGACAAGCGCCAACGCACGTTTGCTTGTGCATGGACAATGGCGGGCGTACTGATAGAAGCAATGACGCCAGCCAAGCCTGCGCCCTTGATAACTGAACGACGATCCATGTTTTTCTCCAAACTTAATTGTTTTTGATGACGAGTTATTTGGACTACGGTGAGCAAACTGAGGCGATCTAAAAGCCTTAACGCCCAAGCTTTGCCTATTATGGAGGCAAACGGATCAGATGAATACAGACAATTAGTCGGGATTACCCCAAGTCCAAGTATGTTTTTAAGCTAAATGTCGCAACACAAGAGCTTGTCGAGCCACTAGTCCGACTTGAGTCGGGCGTCTTGGCTTAGGCTCTCAATGTCCTCACCAGAACTAGCAAAAAATAAACGACTCAGTTTGCTTCTCGAATCAGGCTATAACAGTAGTCGGCATCAAAATCTAAAAGGGGGAGATAATGATATTTCTTAAGAATCGTGGCAGGTGCAGATCGCTAACCTCCATCGTATTGGTGGCCTCTGTCCTAAGCATTAGCCTACCGGCTTTTGCACAAAAAGCGCCAGCGTACCCGGCTCAGACTATCTCTCTGGTAGTCGCTTTTAGTGCAGGCGGGGCTGCAGATATTGTGGCGCGTTCGATTACCCCTAAATTATCAGCGTTACTCAATACGAGCGTCGTGGTTGAGAATAAGCCAGGGGCAAATGGCAATATTGCAGCCAGTTACGTGGCTAAGGCACCTGCGGATGGATATACGCTCTTAATGGGATTCCCTGGACTGGCAAGCAATCCGAGCCTCTACAAAAAGATGACTTACGATCCCGCCAAAGATCTGGCGCCTATCAAAATGTTGGCAAATGCCCCAGTGCTATTGGTTGTTGCACCCAATTTGCCGGTTAGTACGGTCGCCGATTTAATCGCCTTGGCAAAAGGGCGCGATAAACAACTTAATTTTGGCTCTGGCGGACAAGGCGCCTCGGGGCATATGGCTGGCGAACTCTTTAAGATGCTGACGGGTATTCAGATGCAGCATGTGCCCTATAAAGGCGGAGCCCCAGCGCTAAATGATTTGATGGGCGGTCAGATTGACTTAATCTTTGACAGCGTGCCGAGTTCGGCACCACTCATACTGGGTAAAAAGATCAAAGCCTTGGCAATTGCCGGTGTGCAACGTTCAGACGCCTTGCCAGAGGTACCCACTTTTGCTCAGAGCGGTTTGGCTGAATATTACTCAGACACCTGGTTTGGCATCCTTGCGCCCAAGGCGATTAGCTCAGACATTCGGGATCGATTGTTGGCTGCGTTGACTACGCTTGTTGCGGATCCGACGATTGCCCTCTCTTTTAAAAACATGGGCCTGATTCCCAATGGGAGCTCTTCAAAAGACTTTGAAGTTTTTTTAGCGAATGAAACTGCGAAGTGGGCACGCGTGGTTGAGGCGGCAAAAATCGCGTTGGATTGAAACCTGCGCGTTGGTCTGCCGCGTAGGCTTTAAGGCTTCAACTTGCTGTGTGTTGTCGCAATACCTTCATAAGAGTATCAATACTTTTCCATTGCTCGACACAATCAATCGTGCGTTCGAGCTCAGCGACACCCCGAGCTGTTAAGACGAGACCCGCCAGCTCATGAAACTTTTCTCGAATCTCAGACTCTTGATAAGGCTTTTGAAAATCACCTTTTGCACTTTCACAGGTCTTAGTGATTGTCAGGCCGTTCTTTAACGTCAGCGTCACACGCGAAGGTTTCAATTTTGGAAACTGAGCATTTAACGCGGGGTCCTCTGTGACAAACACACGCTGACGCAGTGCTGCGACCTCTGGGCTTTGCACAAAACTCTCAGTAAACGAACCATATCCTGCGTTACCACGCAGCGCAATGGCGGCGACCGCATGCGGCAAGGAATACTTTGATGCAAAGCCATTACGAGGGGTTTGGCTTTGCATGGCGGAGGCAAAGCGATAGGTATAAACTTCGACCCGTTCGATTTGCTCAGGAGTGACTTGCGCCTGCGCCCAAGCCTCTTCAAACGCATCCAGAGACGCATAGATCGGATTACAGCAGGCACGAAGCCGGAAGTAGTTGCGAGTAATCTCAAAGGTGGTGCCTAACTGATCAAGAAGCTTGGACTCTTGATAGCCATCTCCGACGAGATTTGCAAAGGCTTCGCCAATCGCCCCCTCTTGAGCAATAAATCCGGCCTGCGCCATTTCGGGGGCTAGAGAAGCGGTAAACCCACACATGCCACCCGCTGCATTGAGCGTTGTGGCCCCTGCAACAGCGTTGGTATAACTCGGTGTCAACACAAAGGTCGCAGCGATACGCATCGCTTGACCAGTTTGTAGTGCATTGAGATTGCGTAAGCGTGCACCACCCGCAGCCGCACCAATCATCGAGCTCTGACCGTTCTGATGCGCTAAGGGCCTAGGCGTTAAGGCGTAACCCATTCTGACGGCAACGTCATAGCCCAAGATTAACGACAACAGAAGATCGTCACCACGACGACCTAAGACCTCTGTACTGGCTAATAGACCGGGCAACACCTGGACGCCTGCCTGGCAGGCTACAAAACGATGGCCTTCGCATAACTCAATGGATCGACCGGCCGTGCCGTTGATCAACGCAGCCGACCGTGGATCATTGACTGGCCATCCTCGTGTCAACACTGTTGCACCGCTTCCTGCAGTCGCTGAAAAGGTTTTTTGCAAAGCCTGCACTTCAGGCTGTTCAAACCCCGCAAGGATCACCCCAATGGTATCGAGCAGTACCAATTTCGCATGGCTCTGCACCTTGTCAGGTATATCCTTTAACTGCGTTTGACTCACAAACTCGGCAAGTGTGTCGACAGGATTAGTCATATTGATTTTCAGTCAGCAGATAAATTTAGACGCGTAACTTCAGGCAACCAACGTGCACGCTCAGCCTCAATGAAAGCAGCAAATTGATCAACGCTACCCGGCATTGTTTCGATTCCCATTGCTGCCATTTTGTTTGAGAAGTCTGCTGCGGTCAATATTGAATTGATCGCTTGGTTCATGGCAACGACTGTCGCTTGTGGAGTTTTAGCGGGGGCCACCAGACCAAACCACGAGGACGCCTGTACGGCATACCCCTGCTCTGCCAGGGTGGCAATCTCGGGCAAACCACTAAAGCGCTTATCACTCGCAATACCCAAGCCTTTTACTTTACCCGCCTTGATATTTTCGATTGAAGTCGAGAGGGTATCGAACATATATATCGTGTCACCCGACAGTAAGCTTAACAAGGCGGGCGCGACACCATTGAACGGAACATGTAGCGCGCTAATACCCGCCTGCTGATTAAAGTAGGTGCCCGCCAAATGAGGGATCGTGCCGTTCCCCGCCGAACCCATCGGCATCAAATTTTTTAGTGTTTTAGCGCGTGTGACGAGTTGTTGAACACTCTCAATTGCCGAGTCACCTTTAACAATAAAAATCAGAGGTGAGCGCGTCATACCAGAGACAGGCACGAAATCTTTCTCTGGATCGTACGGAAGCGTTTTTTGTAGCCCTTGATTAATGACCAACACCGAGGGTGAACCGACTAAGTAAACAGAACCATCGGACTTAGCCTTTGCAACATATTGGGCAGCAATCGTTCCACCTGCACCAGGCTTATTTTCGACGATTGCGGGCTTACCAGTAAGCTTAGTCAATTCTAAGGCAATCAAGCGCGTGATCTGATCGGTTGGCCCCCCCGGTGCGAAGGGCACAATCAGACGCGTCGTCTCTTGCGCCTTGGCGCTATGCAGGCAGCACACAAATACCACGATCGCTAGTTTCATAAAGTTTTTATACATAAACCTGAACTCCGCTAATTGAATCACTAGGGTTTGATACCTGTAGAGTAAATCAAAGTATGACTTTCGTCTTCAAGGTCACAGAGCGTCACGATTAAATCAGTCTATTTTTTTTCGCACCCCCTTAATTTGTGCTTAATCAAATTTTTTTAAAAAGTCACACGGTGCTTACTGACCCACCGGCTGTAGCTCGGTGATGAAAAACTTACCACCCTCATCAATAACGCCAAACTTAACCGTTTGTCCCAGCTGAATCTTGTCTAAAAGTGTTTTATTTTTGACAGTAAACACCATCGTCATCGGCGGCATATCCAAGTGTTGAATTTCTTCGTGCCGAATCGTGATTTTTGAATTTTCGATATCGATCTTTCTGACGACACCTGAAGTGAGTGCTGCGACCTGAGCCCAAGACGGCAAGACCACACTTATTAGCGTGAACGACAAAATAGCAACCACAGATTTTTTGAACGTCATCATTGTCGCATCCTTAAAAAACTTATTTCGCAGCACTGACTGCAACTGAACCCTTCATGCCAGCACCGTAATGGCCGGGTAACAAACACGCAAAATCAACCTTACCTGCCTGCGTGAAATTCCAAATGACGACACCCGTTTTGCCTGGCGCAACGGTCACCATATTGGGCTCATCGTGCTCCATCTCTGGAAACTTCAGCATTTGCTGATAATGCTCTTTTAATTCTTTGTCGGTGCCCAGCACAAATTCATGTTTAAGCTTACCTACATTATTCAGCACAAACTTGATTATTTCTCCTGCTTTGACCGTTATGTTGGCTGGACTAAACCGCATCGAGTCAGACATCGAAAGCTCAAGCGTACGGGTCACTTGTGAAGCCTGGCCGGGTTGACCAATCGCTTGGGTGTCTGACCCATGCGAATGCCCTCCTGCATGATTGCCGGCAGACCAAGCAGGCACCGTAAAACCAAGAGCACTGACCAACACCGTTGTAGAAAAAATCTTTAAATATGAACGCATTTGATTTCCTTAAATAAGATTGTTGAGTTAATGCTGTGAATGACCAGACTGATTTGTTGGTTTGCGTACTTGAACCTCTGTTTCTTTTGCACCAGACTTGGCACGAGGCATTGACTGGCCTCCCGCCGAGCCACTTCTAGCGGGTGGCTTGAGCACGCCTGCGTATTGCGAGGCAACGGTACCTGCAGGGTGTTTAAACCAACCCGGATCTTTATAGTCACCCGCAGCTTGCTCGGCGCGCACTTTCAAAATACTAAACATCCCACCCATTTCGACTGACCCAAAGGGCCCCTGCCCCGTCATCATGGGGATGGTGTTGTCAGGCAGAGGCATTTCCATTTCGGCCATATCGGCCATGCCACGCTCGCCCATCACCATGTAATCTGGCAACAGTTGTGTAATCTTCTTTGCGATACCGCGGTGGTCGACACCAATCATGGTCGGGGGGGTATGTCCCATTGCATTCATGGTGTGATGGCTTTTGTGACAATGAAACGCCCAATCCCCTGGCTCATCAGCAATAAACTCAAGCTGGCGCATTTGACCGACGGCAATATCTGTTGTCACCTCGGGCCAACGTGCAGTTTTAGGCACAGGCCCGCCATCCGTTCCGGTGACTTCAAACTCATGTCCATGAAGATGAATCGGGTGATTCGTCATGGTCAGATTACCCACGCGAATCCGCACGCGATCATTCAAGCGGACATTCAAAGAATCAATCCCCGGAAAAATGCGACTGTTCCAGCTCCAGAGATTAAAGTCGAGCATCGTCATGATTTTTGGGGTGTAACTGCCGGGATCAATATCGTAGCCGCTCAGTAAAAAAATAAAATCACGATCGACTTTTTCAATCAACGGATGATCTGCTTTAGGATGGGTAATCCAACTCCCCATCATCCCCATCGCCATTTGTGTCATTTCGTCGGCATGCGGATGATACATAAACGTACCTGGACGCCTTGCTTCGAACTCGTAGACAAACGTTTTACCGGACGGTATCGCTTTTTGATTTAACCCAGTCACGCCGTCCATCCCGTTAGGCAGTCGTTGGCCGTGCCAATGAATACTCGTGTGCTCTGGCAATTTGTTGGTGACAAAAATTCGCACCCGATCGCCCTCAACGACTTCAATGGTGGGGCCCGGCGATTGCCCGTTGTAGCCCCAGAGGTGAGCCTTAAAACCCGGCGCCATTTCACGTACAACGGGTTCGGCAACAAGATGAAACTCTTTGACCCCCTGATTCATCCGCCAAGGTAGCGTCCACCCGTTAAGCGTCACAACGGGGTTATAGGGCCGACCCGTTTCAGGCGTAAGCGGTGGCATCGTTTTTGGCGTCGTTTGCATGACGAGTTCTGGAATTGCGGCCAGTGCCACGCGATTGACCGCTGCGAAGGCGACCGCGCCACCGGCGAGCCCTGCTGCCTGCATAAAGTGTCTACGTGCATTCATACTTGCATCCCTCTTGGGTTTGATACTTTGACTGATCTTTTTAATGTGCGACATGGCCTGAGCCTCCAGAAGCTGGTGGTTTGAGGCGCTCAGTTGAGGCCGTCACGGGACGCCCAAGTAACGCAGCTTGCAAGGCGGCCTCTGCCAGCCAAAACTGTTGGTCCGCCTGAATCGACGCCATCACGGTATTAACGGTGTCTTTTGCATCTGCCAGCAATTCAAAAACGCCAATGATCATCCCGTTGTAGCGAAGCATATTTTCCTCTGAGATCACCTTGCGAAGCGGCACGACCTCTTGGCGATAGTGCTTAGAAACGTCGTAATTGGTGCGATACGCCGAGTAGGTTTCGCGCAAGTTCGACGCAGTCACTTGATAGGCTGCGTCAAGTCGACTCAGCGCCGCCAACGTTTGCGCACTCATGGCATCACGCTTCATATCGCCGAAATCAAAAATCGGCAAAGTGATGTTGACTTCATAGCCACGGCCTTGAATCCTTGAGCCTTCGATGTTGTCGCCCACGGTGACTTGACGAAGCCCGACCTCAATGTCTGTGAAGCTCGTCACGTTATCTAAGCCTTGCTTTTTGAGCGCGACCTCAACGCCCGACTGCGCAAGCTTGACGTCTAGGCGGTTCATACTTGCAGCCTGGCTCACTTCTTGAGGATTCATTGGGGCTTTAGGTAAAGGCACAAGGCGATCGGGTAATTTCAAGCTCTGTGCCTGCTGCGTATTAAGCCCGAGTGCCCTTGCTAACGCCTCTCTGGTTGCCGTCACGGCATGCTCGGCGAGCGCCAACTGCGTAGCAGAGTCAGCATAAAAAGCCTGCTGCCTGGCTCTTTGAATTTTGGTGAAGTTGCCGACTGATTGCATACGTCGGGCGAGCTCGGCACTGACCTTCGCAACCTCGTTGACTTGCTTGGCATAAATCAACGTCTGTTGCGCCGCGACCGCCCTCACCCACGCTTGCCTGACGCGGGTAATTTCATCGACCACGTCTGAGGCTAGCTTGACTTGCACAAGCTCTAGTTGCGTTTTGGCGATGCCGTAGCGAGCAGGCAAGGTCAAGACATCGAGCAGACCAAAGCTCAGCATCCGGACCACATCAAACTCGTTTGTAAAAGTCATGCGCTCAAGCATAAAAACCGGGTTCGATAAGCGCCCGCCTTGAGCCGCCTGCGCAGCTAGACTCCAGTTCTCGGCCAACAACACTTGTAAGGCAGAGCTGTTGAGTAACGCTAACTGCACGGCTTGCGTCTGTGCCAGCGGACGCTCGAGCAAAGCCTGAGCGCTTTGCTTGCGCGCCTCGCGCTGCTCTTGCGTCTGCGCCAACTCAAGTCCACCCTGAGTAAAGCCAGGGATATCCTCATTGGCCTGTTTGACTGAACGCGCAAAATCAGCCGTCGTACAGCCAGAGAGCAGAACCACCACGGCGGTGATCGCCAGTAGCCATACACGCTTAATTTGAACAAAGACTGTCGCGCTGCGCTCGAGTTGAGGCACGCGATTTTGCGCCAAGGTACGCTGGGCTGCGCTAGGTGTTGGGTACCACGCGGTGCTCACTTGAAGGCTATTCATTGTTTGCCCTCTTTAGTTTGCGGATGCGTATGGGATGTTGAAGCTTCGGGCTTGGCTTGTTCGCGCGTTTGTTGCGCCTCTCTGGCGTACACGCGCCAGCCTCCGATTTCGCCTACCCGATCGTTGGCCTCGCGCCAAGATTCAATGCTTTGCTCTGAGTACGGCACATACTCAGAAAAAGACGATTTGAACTGAACGCTTTGCTCAGAGGCGCTCTGAGGCAAGCGTGGTTCGGTGACGACTTGCGCGGTCACGACAGACACTGAAAAAAACGTAAGTGCGGTGGTAGCAATCACAACCGACGCAACAGAGCGAGCAATCGCTGTCGCTTTGGTAAGAACAATCAAAAACATAAAACCCCCGAACAGTCAGGCTTAGATATCCAAAAACATAAAGTGGATAAACCGGCTAGTCGAGCGAGGCGCGTCTTCGTGCAGCGCACAAACAGGCGCTGTGAATGACGACGAAGCTGTCGCTAGCCTAAGTGACTTCGGGGGGGGCGTTCTAAGCCGGCCAGAGTGGGCGGCAAGTGCGTAGCAGATGAATAGTTAAATTGTGTAGAACTGCCAATTGGTTGTCTGAACACCATTAAACCGTCTAGGGCGCTCACTACACAAGCCGGGCAGCAAGAATGTTGCGTGGTGTGATCGCCAGCGGTGTCGCTTGTTTGTGTATGTTGAGTATCGTGTACGTGTTGGGTATCGTGTGCGCGTTGGGTATCGTGTGCGTCAGGCTGACTCTCGTGCCCAGTAGCAGACGCACTATGGCTGAACTCGCAGGCGACCATGGCAGCGCTAGCCAACCCCTGAAAAGGAATGGCGACCAGCAACAACAGACACAACAAGCGACGAATCGAAAGTTTCATACTCTGAGTATACAGAAAGTCGACTAGTTCGCCAACAACAGGCTTGAGAGCGTGACGAATAAACTTTACCGCTTTTCTGGGCGATTCTGCCCTATGATTGGTGATTACTAGCTGAACGCCGACAATGTTACCTAACTGCAACGCCTAAAAAAATGAACACTCTAAACTTTGAAACCTTCCAAAAACAATCCCTCGAAGCCGGCTTTGACCAAGTCCTTGAACGCACTTGGGCAGCCGATACGGTCGTGCCAACACACACGCACCCGTTTAGTGTGCAGGCGCTCGTGACCCAAGGTGAAATGTGGTTAACCTGTGGCGGCGTGACCCGACACCTCATGGCGGGTGGCACGTTTGAGATGAAGAGTGAAGAACCCCATTCTGAGCGTTACGGTGCTGAAGGCGCCACGTTTTGGGTGGCTCGGCGCCACGCTTAAACGGCACCAAAATGAAACAACTCCTCTGCCGTTACGCTAAGGAGGCTCGACGTACCTTGCAAATATCTTGCTTCTCACGAAGCTAACGTCTTCTTTTTGCGCTTCGCACCGCGCTCACGATTTCTCTCTTTGAGATCCCTTTGAACACAGACACCCTCGAGCAAGCCCCGCAGGTTAGTTTTTGGCAAGCGGTGGGCTTTTGGCTCAAGCTGGGTTTCATCAGCTTTGGTGGCCCAGCCGGTCAAATCGCGATCATGCACGAAGAACTTGTCGTCAGACGGCGCTGGATCTCTGAAAAGCGTTTTCTGCATGCGTTGAACTATTGCATGGTGTTGCCAGGCCCCGAGGCGCAACAACTGGCAACCTACATCGGCTGGTTGATGCACAAGACGCGCGGCGGCATCGTGGCGGGCGTTTTGTTCGTGCTGCCGTCTTTATTTCTGTTGATCGGGCTGTCATGGCTTTACATCGCTTACGGCGAAGTGCCGCTGATCGCTGGTTTGTTCTACGGCATCAAACCTGCAGTCACCGCCATCGTGGTTCAGGCCGCGCATCGTATCGGCTCGCGGGCGCTCAAAAATAATTGGCTTTGGGCAATCGCTGCCGCGAGCTTTGTCGCGATTTTTGCACTAAACGTACCGTTTCCTTTTATCGTCTTGGGCGCCGCACTCATTGGCTTTTTAGGCGGTCGCTATGCGCCCGCATACTTCAGCTCAAGCGCCGGGCACGGCAAAAAAGAACAATCCTCTGGTCGCGCCTTAATCGATGACGACACTCCGACCCCAGCGCATGCACTGTTCAATTGGCCGCGGCTGCTTCAAGTGCTTATGATTGGAGCAGCTCTGTGGGCGGTGCCAATGGGGTGGCTGACTTGGCACTTTGAGTGGGATCACACACTCACTCAGATGAGTTGGTTTTTTACAAAGGCAGCTTTATTAACCTTTGGTGGCGCGTATGCCGTGTTGCCTTACGTCTACCAAGGCGCAGTCGACACCTTTGGCTGGGCCACACCGGTACAAATGATTGACGGGCTAGCGCTGGGTGAAACAACCCCTGGGCCCTTAATCATGGTGGTGGCCTTTGTAGCCTTTATAGGCGGCTACGTTAAGGCATTGTTCGGGCCAGACAGTTTATTTTTAGCCGGTGCGCTCGCCGCCTGTCTGGTGACCTGGTTTACTTTTTTACCGTCGTTTCTATTTATTCTCGCGGGTGGCCCTTTGATTGAAACCACCCACAATGACTTGAAGTTTACCGCCCCCTTAACCGCAATCACCGCTGCCGTGGTGGGTGTCATTCTAAACTTGGCGCTGTTTTTTGGCTATCACGTGTTATGGCCCAACGGCTTTAGCGGTGTCTTTGATTGGCCCTCTGCCGTGCTGGCGCTGGCGGCAGGCGTTGCGCTGTTTAGATATAAACGAAACGTGATTCACGTCATTGCTGTTTGCGGCTTACTTGGTATCTGCTTCAAGTGGTTTTTGACCTGACCCCGCACACGCCTCAAGGCCGTTTAAGCAAAAAACCCTTGAGCCGCAATAGCCTTCAGTTCATGAGGTATATTCTTGACTAATTTACTGGGTTATTTATCATAGCCCTATCAATCGTTAGGGATTTAATTTGTTATGCAAGCGACTCACACTGATTTAAGCCAACCTCAGGGCCAGCCACAAGGTCAACCTCAGCCTCAAGGCCCTGAAAAACTGCCTGGCATTAGACACATCATTGCGGTAGGCAGCGGCAAAGGCGGCGTCGGCAAATCAACGGTCAGCACCAACCTTGCGTTGGCATTACAACAGACTGGCGCCACGGTTGGTTTAGTCGATGCTGATATTTTAGGCCCCAGTATTTGCGGCATGCTTGGCATCAACACAAGCGGCCAGCCGGCCATGACCGCCGAGGGCAAGATGGTGCCCGCACAGCGCTTCGGGCTCAAAGTGGTGTCGATGGCGATGTTCACCGGCGACGACACGCCTGCGGTGTTGCGTGGCCCGATGGTCACAAAATATTTGCGACTGTTTACCGCCGGTGTTGAGTGGGGCAACTTAGATTATTTGATTCTTGATCTGCCGCCAGGCACAGGCGATACCCAACTCACCATCGCGCAAAGCACACCGTTATCAGGCGTTGTTATTGTGACCACGCCGCAGGCGGTGAGCTTAAAGATTGCGCGCCGTGGCTTACGCATGTTTCAAAAGGTGCACGTGCCGATTTTGGGCATTGTCGAAAACATGCGCACCTTCACTTGCCCACACTGCGGCGAAACCACCGACATCTTCAGGCATGGCGGTGGCGAAAAAATGAGTCAAGAACTTGAGGTACCATTTTTAGGTGCCCTTCCGCTCGCCAGCGAGGTCGTCACCTGTGGCGATGAGGGTCGCCCAATCGTGGCGGGCTTGCCACAGTCGGCAAGTGCTCAGGTATACACCTCAATCGCAGCGCAACTGGTTCAAGCGATGCGCAACACCGCTACGGTACTAAAACCGTTCATGTGGGACTTTGAAGCAAACGCGGGTGCCCCCGAATGGTTATCTAACGAAGTGCACAAGAACGGCGCAATCGACACACCTATCGGCATGCGTAAGCGCGATGCCCGCACGCTCACCGTACTCTGGGAAGACGGCCTTCAATCCGATTTTGACGTACGCGACATGCGCTTAGCCTGCCAATGCGCGCTATGCGTTGAAGAGATGAGCGGTCGCCCCTTACTCGATCCAAAAACCGTACGTGCCGATGTTGCCCCCAAGAAGATCATGAGTGTCGGCAACTATGCCATTGGCTTTGACTGGAACGATGGTCACAACAGCGGGATTCATGCGTTTACCAGGCTCAGAAAATTTGCCGATGAAGCGGCGGCAAATCGGTCTGAAGATGTCTAACACCAGCGCCCTGCACGCCACGCAGGTTCATGCTCCGATCACGATCAAGGCTGAAACTGCGATCGCAGATCCTGACACGTGCAAATTTACAGTCAGTACGATTGTGCAGGCGGGCGGGCCGTTTTTCTTTGCAAGTGCAGAGCAAGCGGCAAGCGCCCCCTTGGCGGCAACGCTCTTTGAACTGCCGGGGGTAGCTTCTGTACTAATTGCCGACAACACGGTATCTATTAGCAAGTTGGCCGATACTTCGTGGCAAACCTTGAAGGCTGCGATCGGTGCCGCCATCCGAACTAAATTGTTATCAGGATCGCCAGCCGTACTTGCCGCCGCGGTTGCCGCCCAAGCGCAGGGCCGCTCTTCTGAAGTCGTGCGTGAGATTGTTCAAGACATTCTTGATCGCGAAGTCAACCGCTCAATCGCCAGCCATGGCGGCGAGATCTCGATTGTCGATCTGCGCGAAGGGCAACTCTACGTGCGTATGAGTGGCGGCTGTCAAGGCTGTGCCTCGTCTGAGGCCACGCTCAAACAAGGCTTTGAAGTCATGGTAAAAAGAGCCGCGCCAGAGATCACCGAGATTATTGACGTGACCGACCATCAGTCTGGACAAAAGCCGTATTACTCGCGCTAAGCCAAATCATGTTTTTAAGTCTTTCGCGCTGGATCGATCGCAATATTTTTGAACTTGGCCGTGAAATGCGGCTGTCGTACCTGCCCCCCTTAATGGTGTACGTCGCCGCAGGCGTTTCAAGCCTGACCGGTATCGTCGGCACGTTTTTTGTTAAAGACTATCTCAATCTTTCTGCTGCCTTTTTAGCGACCTTAAGTTTTTGGGTAGTGATCCCCTGGTCGCTCAAAATGGGGCTTGGGCATATTGTCGATTTGTTGTGGCGTTTCAAAAGCGGGTTGCTTTTTGTAGGCGCTTCCCTAATTGCGACAAGCTTGCTCATCATGGTGGGTTTGGTATCCGAACGCGAGGCGATGGCCGCTCTGCTGTCAGTTGAGGTCTGGTTCGTACTGAGCGCCTTGCTCGCTCCCATCGGCTATGTCCTACAGGATGCTGTCGCTGACGCCATGACGGTTGAAGCGGTCCCTCATGTCGACGAACACGGCCAACCCATTGCACCCGAACGCCTAAAACTGATGCACACCACCATGCAAACCTTGGGGCGTGTGGCCATTATCGGTGGCTCGGTGCTCGTAGCGCTGCTAAACCTATATGCCTTTGCAGGCGTACAGCACCTCTCTGAGGCCGAAAAACTCACGCGCTATGCACAGGTTTACACTCTGGCACTTGGAATCCCGCTCATCTCGGTAGCGGGCGTGGTCGTCGCGGCCTGGCTACACGCTCGCGATAAACAACGCTTGATCAAGCAAGGTTTCACCAAAGAGCAGGCGCGAACCGCCCTCGCCTCACATATCGAACTCGTCACACCCAACTGGACCATTCTGTTAGGTAGCCTGGTCTTCGTGGTTTTCACACTCACCATGGGCTTGAGTCAAGTCAGGTATGGTCAAGAAATTATTTTTGTCGGCTCAATGACCATCATCATTTTTTTGATGAGTCGACTCACACGTGATCTTGAACCGCAGATGCGCTCAACCCTTGTGGGTACCGCGCTCGTGATTTTTTTCTTTAGAGCGATTCCAACACCTGGGCCCGGTGTCACCTGGTGGCTGATCGATGAACTTAAGTTTGATCAACATTTTTTTTCAATACTCTCGTTGATTGGTAGTGTGCTGTCTTTACTAGGAATGTTTATTTTTCGTCGCTTTATGGCCGAAAAATCGATTGTCTATATCGTCGGTACTCTCACCATTTTTGGCACGTTGCTGGCCTTACCGACCTTAGGGATGGTGCATGGCCTGCATCACTGGACAGCCGCGATGACCGGCGGCGTTGTTGATGCACACGTCATCGCGCTCATCGATACCGCGCTTGAGTCGCCACTCGGGCAAGTTGCGATGATCCCAATGCTTGCCTGGATCGCACGCTCAGCACCTGACAACTTGAAGGCCACCTACTTTGCAGTGATGGCTTCGTTTACGAATCTCGCGCTCTCGCTGAGCCAACTCGGCACCAAATATCTAAACCAAATTTTTGAAATTACACGTGCGACCAAAACAGCAACGGCCCAAAGTACGGCAAACTACACCGAACTCGGACCGCTGTTAATCACCACGATTTGTCTTGGCTTTGCGATGCCTTTTATCGCGATTGCTATTGTCAAACTGACGCGATTTAAAAGTAACTAAAGCGCCAGACTGGCGGCAAACTTGTCTGAACTGAACGGCGTTAGGCGCTGACCTATCGCCGGCTCGGCAGACGTTTAACCCAGACTATCTGCCCAGATGTTGCGTGCCCAGCCCCACGCGTATACGCCTTCAAGCTCGGTTGGCCCAGTAGATACCCCACCAGAACCCGCCACAGTTTTAAACGTCTTTTCAGCCTCAACATACTGATGCACGCTTGCCACGTGGACGACTTGGTTATCGTTGACAAAGCTGTAGCAGGTGTTTGTCAGAACAGGCGCAGGGTTGATTTCCCAACCGTTGAGCTGTGCGATGATGGCGGCAGCCGCGACTTTAGCGTGCTGATTCGCCATGTGACCAGATTTTGGCATCAAGGGTGCGACCTGAATCGAATCACCCAACACGTGCACATCTTTCGCGGCTGTGGATTCAAAAGTTTTGAAGTCGACTTGCACCCAACGTTTATTGGCGTTGGCAATACCGCCTTGTACGGCTAAATCGCCAGCACGCATCGCAGGCAAAATATTTAAGACATCGGCCTTGAGGTCATCTTGCACGTCAAACTTAAGCGTCTTGGTCTTGGCATCTACCGCGGTCACATTGAACTGTGGACGATATTCGAGGATACCTGCGTATTGCTCGGCCCAAACTTTTTTAAACAAGCCGGGCTTTGAGATCACATCAGGGTTCGCATCCAGAATAATAACTTTTGACTTTGGCTTGTTCTTTTTGAGATAGTTAGCAACCTGGCAAGCGCGCTCGTAGGGGCCTGGTGGGCAACGGTATGGCGCAAGCGGGATACTGATTGCAAAAACGCCGCCATCTTGCATCGATGCAAGCTGCTTATGCAAGGCAACCGTTTCGTCGCCCGCTTTCCAGGCTTGCAAAGTGACGCCCGCTTGATTGGCTTGCGCCAGGCCTTCGATGCTGTCAAGCATTAAGCTAATGCCTGGCGACACCACAAGCTTGTCGTATTTAAGAGTTTGGCCTGAGGCGAGTTGAACAGTTTTCTTTTCAGCGTTAAACGAGGCGACGCTATCTTTTACAACTTTAACGCCATGCTTTTTTTGTAGTGCGTCGTAAGACACGGTGACATCGGCCAAGGTCTTTGAGCCACCAATCACCAAGTTCGACATTGGGCACGAAATAAATTGCCCATTGGGCTCGATCAAGGTGACATTCGCGGTGTTATTCGAAAGTAGTCTTAAGTATTTAGCCGCAGTCGCGCCACCGTACCCGCCACCAACCACGACGATTTGAGCCTTGTTGAGGTTGGCGCGTGCAAGCCCTGGCATACCAAGCGCAGCACCGAACAACGCAGAACTTTGTCCAAGAAATAAACGACGATTCATGTTGCGCCCCTTTTTATTTTTTACCAAGCACAGACGCGATTGTCTGCAGCTGCTCATCTGTGTAGCCTTTGGCTAACTGATGCATGATGGTGCCAGTCACAGCGCCGCTTTTGTAATCAGTCATTTTTTTCAAAAGTTCAGCTGAACTGAGATGATTGATGATGGGCATGCCGGTGCCCACTACACCTTGACCATCCGTTCCATGACAGTTCGCGCAGGTAGCTGCCAAGCCGCGCTGATAGAGCTTAAGTGCGTCTTGGTTTTGCGCCTGCGCTGCGCCCGCCGCAGCGAGCACCACCGCAAGTGCTGTCGCACCACGCGCGACCGAGCGCCCAAGTGTGCTGAAATCAAATCGTTGTCTGTTGATTGTTCTCATGTTTTCTCCAAAAAACTGAACAGTTGTGCTGAGCTTCACATTGTGATTACTGGATTATGACCGAGCCTGCGCAACAATAGGCATTACTCTAACAAGGGTTTGCCCTTAAGGGTCACTTCTCACATCGAATCGTTTGTTATATCGATATGTGTTTGGGTGGTCATCCTCGGGGTGCGCGCGGCGCGATGCACGTTAAACACCCTTCTCTTTAAACCAGGCCAAGGCTTTTTGCCAACCGTCCTTTGCTGGCCCCTCTTGGTAAGTCTGTCGATAGTCAGCGTGAAACGCATGGGGTGCCTCTGGGTAGATCTCAAACTTTGAGGACTTTGCCTCAGCCGTGGCATTCGGGCCAGTCAAAGCGAGTTTCATTTTTTCGACATCTGCGAGGGGAATACCAGTGTCTTGTCCGCCATAGAGCCCCAAGACGGGCGCACGCGTTTGCGCGGCGAGTTCAAGCGGATGCTCTGGGAAATTATTACTTTTTTCATCAGCCAAGCGGCCATACCAGGCGACACCGGCCCGCAGCGAGGAAAGCTTCTGACAGGCCAACCAGGTAATGCGTCCGCCCCAGCAAAACCCCGTCATCCCCACACGACTCAGATCGCCGTTATTGGCACCAGCCCACTTTAACGCCGCTTCAATATCACCTAGCACCTGCTGATCAGGGGTCTTGGCGACGATCTGAGACATGATCTCAGCGACCGTACCTAATTCAGTGGGCTCACCGGCACGCGTAAAAAACTCGGGGGCAATCGCCAGGTAACCTACTTTGGCTAAGCGACGCGTCACGTCGGCGATGTACTCGTGCACACCAAAAATTTCACTGGCGACGATCACGATTGGCAATTTCCCCTGCGCCTGCGCTGGCCGAGAAGTGTAGGCCGCGATATTTGTGCCGTTTGAATCGATCGTCACCTCTTCGCTCTGAATGCCAGCAAAGTCCGTTTTAATTGCCTGAGATAAAACTGGCAGGGCTGCGCTGGCAAAGCCGACGCCTAGGCTACCAAGTGTGGCGGCTTTCATAAAGCGGCGGCGTGAGGTTGAGCGCGCAGCAAACAATGCGGCGCCGTTTTTCGCGAGATCTGAGGTCATGCTGTACTCCTGACTTGATATGAAGTTATCATGCCCTAGATTACCGGTCCCATCGCGCTCACGAGGGTTTTTACCGATAGCGTCAGGCAGTCTTTTTAAATTACTTTTAGACATTAGCTTATAACTAACTTTAGCTATTTTTTCTTGCACCCCTTTTGACCTCCAGTCCGTGCTCTAGGAAACCACAAGTGAGCAAGACCTTTTCAAACTTGACCTTCGGCCGCCTGCGCAAAGCACCAGAACATTTTCTGGAGGGCGAGCTGTTAGCCCAGGTCAGCCAGAACGGACTCGACGCGCAGCGCCGCAACTTCATCCGCACAAGTTTTTTGGGGGCGCTTGCCACCGCCACGGGTGCGAGTGCCTTAGCACAAAGCACGGCGACGCTTGGTGACCCCGCCATTCTTGACAAACAAATTTGGGCCACCACGCTGGGCAAGCCCGTTGCAGCAAACCCCTACGGCGTTCCTTCAAAATATGAGTCTGGTTTAGTACGACGAGAATCACCAGGCTTAACGAGAGTGTCGGCGGCGTCGGTATCGTTTACCCCTTTGCAAGGTTTGTTTGGGACGATCACGCCAAGCGGCTTGCACTTCGAGCGCCATCACCAGGGGTGGTACGAGCTTGACCCGGCGCTGCATCGGCTGATGATCAATGGCTTGGTCAAGCGCGAAATGATTTTCACAATGGAAGATCTCATGCGCTTACCCAGCGTTTCGCGTATTCACTTTATTGAGTGCGGTGCAAACACCGGCCTCGAGTGGGGCAACGTTGCGGTGCCGACTGTGCAATATACCCACGGCATGATTTCGTGCAGCGAATTTACCGGCGTCCTCCTTGCAACACTGCTCGATCTGTGTGGTGTCGATCTTAAACAAGGTAAATATATTCTGGCCGAAGGCGCCGACGGCTCGGGCATGACGCGCACCATCTCAATCGAAGCCGCCATGGATGATGTGTTGGTGGTGTGGGCCATGAATGGCGAAATGTTACGGCCTGAAAACGGCTACCCCCTTCGGCTACTCGTACCCGGTGCGCAAGGCGTAAGCTCTGTCAAATGGCTGCGTCGGATTGAAGTGGGCGATCAGCCCTATGCCAGCAAAGATGAAGCCGTGCACTACATTGACTTGATGCCAAGCGGCCTGCATCGCCAATACACCTCGATTCAAGAATGTAAATCTGTGATCACAACACCTTCGGGCGGGCAACAGCTCTTAACCAAAGGTTTTTACAACGTCAGTGGGATCGCCTGGTCTGGACGGGGCACCATCAAACGTGTGGATGTTTCGATGGATGGTGGCAAGAACTGGCGAGAAGCACGCCTTGAAGGCCCAATCCTGACAAAGGCCATCACACGCTTCAATATCAATTGGGACTGGGACGGCTCACCTGCAATTTTGCAATCACGTGCGATTGATTCGACTGGCTACGTGCAGCCACCGATCAATATGTTGCGCGAAGTGCGCGGCACACGCTCGATTTATCACAACAACGCGATTCAATCCTGGAAACTCGACACCAACGGTGAGGTCAGCAATGTACAAGTTGGCTAAAACGTTTTCTATAAGCTGTCCAGCGGCATATCTCACCGCTGGACAGCTTGTCGCACTCGCATTGTTCAGCGCTACTGCAATCCTTTGTACGGTTAGTAACAGCGCCGCGCAAAGCGCCTCGCCAAACCAGTTCAACGGCATTGGCCGCACAGCCACCGCAGCAGAGGTCAAAGCGTGGGATATCGACGTGCGCCCAGACCTTAAAGGCTTGCCCGCGGGCTCAGGAAAAGTGCAAGACGGCCAACCAATCTGGGAGAGCAAGTGTGCCAGCTGTCATGGCACGTTCGGTGAGTCAAACGAGGTCTTTACGCCCTTGGTCGGCGGTACCACCGCAGCAGACGTCAAGCGCGGTCGCGTTGCCTCACTGACTGACCCCAGGCAACCTCAGCGCAGCACCCTGATGAAGGTTGCAACGATTTCGAGCTTGTATGACTATATTTATCGCGCGATGCCCTGGAACGCGCCTCGTTCGCTAACAGCCGACGACACCTACGCGGTATTAGCTTATATGCTCAATTTGGCAGAAATTTTGCCTGACGACTTTGAGCTAAGCAACAAGAACATGGCCGACGTGCAACAGCTCATGCCAAACCGCAATGGCATGACACGCGAGCACGGCTTGTGGCGGATTGGCGATGCACCTGACGTGAAAGCGGTGGCCTGTATGAGCAATTGCGTTGAGGTCGCAAAAATCACCTCAAGCCTGCCAGACTACGTTCGCAATGCGCACGAAAACCTGGCCGAACAAAACCGCGCCTACGGGCCCTTCAGAGGCGTAGATACGACCAAACCGCCTTTGGCAAAACTGCCGGGTTCAGCTCCCGGTCAAATCGCTGCCACGACCTCAACATCGACAACCTCAGCCAAAAGTGCAGCCCCAAACACCACAAACAGCACGACTGCGTCCGCAGTGATGCTACCTGCCGACTTGTTTAAAAAGCAAAACTGCACCGCCTGTCACGCGACAAACGGCAAGCTGGTCGGCCCCTCTGTGACAGAAATGGCCGCAAAATACAAAGGCCAAGCCAATCTCGAAGCAAAACTGATCGAAAAAGTCCTCAAGGGCGGAGCAGGAGTCTGGGGTGCAATACCGATGCCGGCTCAGAGTCAACTTTCACTGATCGATACCTCAACTTTGGTTAAGTGGATTTTGAACGTGAACTAAGAAAGTGGGTAAATCGCAGCCAAGGAGCACAATCCGGCGTAAAATCTGGCACGACAGCTAGACCTCAAATCACCCAAACACGCAACACACTTTATTTTAAGAATTGACAGGAGCAGCAATGAACAACCAACGTAGAAACGTCTTACGCCTGACCTCGGTCATTGCCTTGATGGCTAGCACGGGCCTGATCACCAGCGCACAGGCCTCCGAATGGAACAAAGCTGCCTTTGAAGGTAAGAACCTCGACGACGTGCTCAAAGCAATCGGTGGCGCAAAACCAGAGACGTCAGCCGACATCATCATGCGTGCGCCAGATATCGCCGAAAACGGTGCGGTCGTACCCGTCGGTGTTGAAACAAAACTCAAAGCCACTCAAATCGCAATTTTGGTCGAAAAAAATCCTAGCAATCTTGCCGCGCAGTTTATGCTGCCTGAAGGCGCTGAAGCCTTTGTGACCACGCGCGTCAAAATGGGCCAAAGCTCAAACGTACACGCTTTGGTGAAGGCCGATGGCAAGTGGTATGTCGCCACGAAAGAAATTAAAGTCACGCTCGGTGGTTGCGGCGGCTAAGGCTTTGCTCGCTTTCGCAAAGCCCATCGCGCAACACATATTTAACACTCGAATTTAAGATATTTAAAAAGGAATCATCATGGCAGATCCAATGCGCATACGCGCTGCTGAAAAAGACGGCATCGTCGACGTCAAGGTTTTGATGAAGCACGACATGGAATCCGGTCAACGTAAAGATGCAGCGGGCGCCACCATCCCTGCTTTTTTTATCCAAACCGTGATTGCTCAAGTGAAAGGTAAAACTGTGTTTACCGCTGAGTTCGGCCCTGCTATATCCAAAGATCCTTTTTTGAATTTTAAAATCAAGGGTGCTGCAAAGGGTGACGAAATCGTCGTTGATTGGATCGATAACTCGGGCGACAAACGCAGCGATAAAGCAAAAATCACCTGAAGCAAGCTAGCAGCTGCACGTCTCATTGCAGCTGCAAATTTCGTAGCGCTCTCAAACTGGTAATTGAAAACCAAACAGTTGCTGCAAGCACTTTTAGTTTGATTTTTACGCGGCCTCGACTCAGGATCCAATCATGCAAAAAAAATACGCGCACTTCCTTTTAGCAAGCTTGCTGACTCTGAGCACAGCGCCGGCATTTTCACAAAGTGCAAGCGATGAAATCGCCAAGTATCGCGAAATGATTGCCGAGGGCAACCCTGCCGAGCTTTATGAAATGGCAGGCGAAGAACTCTGGAAACAACCTGCCGGTCCAAAAAAGGCCACCTTAGAAAAATGCGATCTGGGCTTAGGCCCTGGAGTCGTTAAGGGCGCCTCGGCACAACTGCCCCGTTACTTTAAAGATACTGATCGTGTGCAAGATCTTGAATCGCGTCTGATGACCTGTATGCAGACCCTGCAAGGCATTGAGCAGACTGAAGTTATTAACGGTGCCTTCGCCAAAGGCATACGCAAAAATGTTGAGGCGGTCGTCGCGTATGTTGTGACCTATTCAAAAGACATGAAAATTAACGTACCTGCCACTCACCCAAAAGAAAAAGAGATGGTGGCCTTAGGTAAAAAGATGTTTTTCTTTCAGGGGGGGCCGATGGATTTCTCATGCGCCTCGTGTCACTCAGTCAAAGATCAGCGTATTCGCCTGCAAGATCTTCCTGACCTCACCACCCAAGCAGGTGCCGCCTTGGGCTGGGGCGCTTGGCCAGCTTATCGCGTCTCAAGCGGAGAGTTCTGGACCATGCAACGCCGCCTGAATGATTGCTTCAGACAGCAACGTTTGCCGTTTCCGATTTATGGTTCTGATGTCACAATTGCGTTGTCAATTTTTATGGCAAACAAAGGTGATGGCGGTATCGTGCAAACACCCGGCCTCAAACGCTAAGTCCGACAACACAGCTCAGGATACTCACACTCATGAACACCTTATACGTTCGTTACTTATCGACCGCCGTGTTGCTCAGCTGCCTCTCACTTAGTGCACAGGCACAAACTGCCGACCCAAAGTTTGAGGCCATGCTCGATAGTGGCTTTAAAGCGCAAGGGATTGCCGGGCTAGATCGCCTTAAACAAGATCCTATCCAAGCGCTCTGCTCAGACCCTGACGTCCGCAACACCCCTGCAGCACAAAAAGTATTAATTGAAGAACAAACCAAGGCAATGGCGGCGATTAAACCGCCGGCAGACGGAAAATATTTAGGCAGCTGGAAAGCAGGTGAAGCGGTTGCACAAAGCGGCCGAGGTGCAACCTGGTCTGACACAACGAAAGCACCGAATGGTGGTGGCTGTTACAACTGCCATCAAATCAGCAAACAAGAAATTTCGTATGGCAACATCGGGCCCTCGTTAACAGGCTACGGCAAGACACGCGGCACTAGCGAAGCGATTTTGACCTACACCTGGAACCGCATCAACAATTCAAAAGCGTATAACGCTTGTAGCAATATGCCACGCATGGCGCACTTTAACTTACTGACTGAACAGCAGATTAAAGATGTCATGGCGCTATTGCTTGACCCTGAATCACCTATTAATAAATAAGTATTCAAGCCAGTACCGAAGCAGGCCATGATGAATCGTAGAGAGTTTATGCAGCTACTGGCAGTCGCCTCAGCGGGCGGCTTGGCCTTACGTACCAGCGCCGCGGCAGCGCAAGCAGCAGCCAATGCCTTTTACGATTTACCAAAATTCGGCAACGTGCATCTGCTGCACTTTACCGATTGTCATGCCCAACTCAACCCTATTTATTTTCGTGAACCCAATGTCAACCTTGGCTTTGGCGATCAGTTAGGCAAAGCGCCGCATTTGGTGGGCGAGCATCTACTCAAGGCCTTTGGTATCGCACCGGGCAGTCGCGACGCCTACGCGTTTACCTATCTCGACTTTGAAGCGGCAGCAAAAAATTACGGTAAGGTCGGTGGATTTGCTCACCTCGCAACACTCATTAAACGCTTAAAAGCTTCGCGCCCTGGGGCTTTGCTTCTCGATGGTGGTGATACCTGGCAAGGCTCGGGCACCTCGCTTTGGACAAATGGCCAAGACATGGTCGATGCGTGCCTGGCGATGGGCGTTGACGTGATGACGGCGCACTGGGATATGACCTTGGGAGAAAAGCGTGTCAAAGAAATTGTAGAAAAAGATTTCAAGAACAAGGTTTCATTTTTAGCGCAAAACATTAAAACGTCAGACTTTGGGGATCCAGTTTTCGATTCCTATATCCTCAGAGAAATGAATGGCGTCTCGGTCGCGATTGTTGGCCAGGCGTTTCCGTACACGCCCATCGCCAACCCGCGCTACTTTGTCGAAAACTGGACCTTCGGCATCGAAGAAGAAAACATGCAGAGGGTGGTCGACGAAGTGCGTGGCAAAGGCGCAAAAGTCGTCGTGCTGCTTTCGCATAATGGCATGGATGTTGATCTTAAGATGGCCACTCG
>CAMBZR010000025.1 GCA_945872285.1 Bordetella parapertussis
GATGATTAGTTTCAGCTTGCCGCTCTTGGGCGGCTTGAGTCCGTTTGAGTTTCAAAAACTATACCCTACATAAGAACCTACGGATAGCCATCACAACCTCGTCTGGTCGATACTCCATCGAGAGACCCACGGCATTTTTTAGCTGCTCATGTTCGGCTCCTGGGATCAAATCACACAGAAGTCTGCCCTGTGGACCGTAATGCGCTTCTTGAGGCGTTAGCAACTCTAAGATCAGGGTTCTCACCTTGATGCGTTTGACCACTTCGGGCAAGTCAAACGCAAAAATCGCCCGATACAGTGGGGCGATACTCTCCCAGCCGTGCAGGTGGTCGGTGACTCGCACTTCGGCCTGCGCAAGGTCTGCGGCACTTGTGATCTGGGCATTGAGTAACTCAGGCGGCCACCAAAATCCTTCAACAGCGGCCTGTGTCACGTTCCAGGCTTTCAATAAATGAGAGCCGTCTGAACTATGGTCATACTTGGGAAAATACCTCTCGCTATACGGCGCCAAGGCGGCGTTACGCGTTTGCATATTAAGGATCAGGCTATGCGTCTGCCCAGCCAAGATCACGTCGCCAACACGTTCGGGCCAATTCGCAGCAAGCGCAGCGGCGATTTTGTTTCCAGTATGTAGACCAAAGATGTGGGGGCGATGCAACGCAAGCGCGTCAATCAACTCAGCTAGCGTTTGTGCCAAGGTATCAATCGACGGGTTTTCAGCCATACGGGCTGAGTAGCCAAAACCCGGCAGGTCAATGGCGATCGCTCTAAAATCTTTTGCAAGCAAAGGCAACATATGCCGATAACAGCTACTTGAGCGTCCGGCGGCATGCATCAAGATCAGTGGCGGCGCGTCTAGTGCGCCTGCTTGCGCATAATGAATTTGGCCAAGCCCAACTGTCGCATAACCATAATGAATCGAAACGTCTGAATGCTTGATTGACATCTCTAGGCTCCTCTGCCGACTAGGTTGTGCATAGAACAAAACTATACACAGCGGCACATCAGTGACACATCAGCCGATCAGCCAGCGTTGCTGCCTACTATAGCTCGGCGCGATACCGCGCTAACATTTCTTCTTGCGTTTCTGATGGTGTCGTCATTTTTGCCTGCTCGTTAATCATGTCACCCATACTGGGCATCAACGAGCGCTCAATGTGACTTTGCATATCCCACAACTTTGAACGCATAAAGGCTTTCGCGCAGTGCAAGTAGGCTTGTGCCACATTGACTTTGATCACCAATTTTGGCGCACGCACTTCGGTCGTACACAATGCAAGATCTGCGGCATCGTCTGACAAACAGGCTGTGCCATTCACTCGCAGGGTCTCGTCCATACCTGGAATCAAAAACAGCATCCCAAGCTTGCCGGTGTGAATAATATTTTCAAGAGTATCTAAACGATTATTACCGGGCGAATCGGGTATCAGCAACGTGTGAGCATCCACGACTTTGACAAAGCCAGGTGCCCCACCGCGTGGCGAGGCATCGAGCATTTGATCCAGACCGAAGCTCGAGATCACCACAAAAGGTGACAGCCCGATAAAGCGCTGACAGTGCACATCCAGTGCTGACAACTGTTTTTTAACAGCCCGCTCTTTTGCTGGGGCATATAAGCCGCGCAACTGCTCGATGGTCTGGATCATCATTGTCTCGAGTTACATCGTCACCACGATTTTGCCGAAATGCTGATTTGCACGCATGCGCGCAAAGGCATCTGCAAGCTTGTCAAGGCTATAGCTACTGTCGATTGGCAAGGCGAGTTTGCCTGACTTTAAATGGCCAGCCAAATCTGCCATCGCCAGCCTGGTGATCTCGCGCACTTCGTCTACGCTGCGCGTGCGAAACGTGACACCGGTATACTTAATGCGCTTAAGTGCGTGCAGATCGAAATCAAACTCGGCAAAACGTCCGGCCAGGCGACCGACGTTCACGATGCGACCCAGAATTGCACACGCCTCGATGTTAGGGGTGCCAAACTTGCCAGACAATTGGTCAATAATCAGATCAACACCTTTGCCGCCATTGGCTTCGGTGGCAAGCTTGGGCCACTGAGGGTCGCTGTTGTCGATCGCAAAGTCAGCACCAAACTGTTTAAGTTGTGCGCGTCGCCCGGCGTTAGACGACGTTCCAATCACCGTTTTGGCGCCCATCAATTTTGCAATCTGCATGGCCATCAAGCCTACGCCCGACGAGGCACCCTGAATCAGCACCGTCTCGCCTTTACGCAATTCGCCTGCAGTGACTAACGCGTTATGCATCGTTGTTACGGCGATCGGCAAGCTAGTCGCTTGCTCAAAGCTCATGGAGTCAGACGGGATCGACATGATACGCCCCCAGTCAGCGACGGCATATTCAGCGTAACCGCCTGACCCAGAACACATCACCCGGTCACCGACCTTTAAACCTTTCGCGTTGGCACCCAGCTCGGCAATCTCACCGGCCCACTCAAGGCCAGGTACGGTGCCTGCACCACCTTGGCTGCCGTGCATACCGCCCGCGATCACACCAAGATCGGCGCGATTCAAGCCCGCCGCACGCACACGCACCAAGACCTGATCGGCCGTAGGGACGGGCTTAGGAGCCTCGGTGATATGAAATCCTTCCTTCGTCAATACAGCTGCTTTCATAATATTTAGTCTCCGGTGTCTATAAAACTTTTTTCTTTAGTCGCACTTTGCGCTCATGCCGCCGTCGACAATGAGTTCGGTGCCAGTGATAAAACGCGCCTCGTCAGAGGCTAAAAACAATACTGCGTTGGCGGTATCTCGGCCATCGCCCATAAATGACATAGGGATGCGTGCCTGCCTGCGCTTTAACAAGCCTTCGGCATCGCCGCCCGCCTGTGCGCCTGCCAACACTGCCTCAACAAGCGGCGTATGCAGCAAGCCGGGCAGCACTGAGTTTACGCGGATACCTTTTTTGGCATACTCAACAGCGACCACTCGACCAAACTGTATAACACCGGCTTTTGCTGCGGCGTAACCCACTTGCGGCGCACCCGAAAACCGAATGCCCGAGGTCGATGAAATATTAACGATCGACCCAGCGCCTTTGGCCTCCATGATGGGCATCACATACTTGCACATTAAAAAAACGGTTTTGAGATTGACGTCGATCTGTGAATCCCAGTTTTCTTCGCTGAGTTCGATCGGACCGCCACGGATCGGACCGCCCACATTATTCACCAAGATATCAACTGTGCCGTATTGCTTCAGACACGCGGCCACCAAGCCTTGAATCGCCTTGCTATCGGTGACGTCGCAGATGTAGGGCGTGACCTCACCGTCGAACTCTTTAATCAGAGCCAAGGTGTCGGTCATTGCGGCCAGTTCTTTATCTACCGCGAATACGCGTGCGCCTTCTTGCGCAAACCGCATTGCGATCGCGCGGCCGTTACCCCACCCGGGGCCGACACAGCCCGCACCCGTGATGATTGCAACTTTGCCTGCGAGTCGACCTTGAGAATGATTCATGCAATCGCTTTAAAAAACTTAAGGGGTTGTCGAGGTCAGGCCGCCGTCAACCACAATCGTTTGGCCCGTAATGTAGCGGGCTTCGTCGCTGGCTAAAAACACAACTGTATTCGCAACATCCCAGGCATCGCCCATGTAGCCAGCGGGTACCTGTTTATGACGATGCGCCACAAAACCTTCAAAGTCGCCCTTTGCGTATTTGTCGGCCAGACGCTTGACGAGTGGCGTAAACACCAAGCCAGGTGCCACACAGTTCAAGCGCACACCACGTTCGGCATACAGCACGCCTGTCGTTTTTGTCAGTTGCATCAAAGCAGCCTTGCCCGCCGCATAGCCCACCTGAGGCTTACCAATATAGCGTAAGCCCGCAACCGACGAAATACTGACGATCGAACCTTTGCCTTGCGCCTCCATGATCGGCAGCACATATTTGCAAGCCAAAAAAGCAGCTTTAACATTGACATCCATCTGATCGTCCCAGACTTGCTCACTCATACTGACCGGGTCACCGGGTTCTGAGCGCCCCACGTTATTGATCAAAATATCAATACGCCCGTACTGAGCCATGCAAGCGTCGACTAGCCTTTTTACATCGTCAGCCTGTGTGGCGTCAGCGGTGAGCACGTGCGCAATCCCGCCCTCGTCTTCGATAATTTTTTTGGTTTGCTGTGCGGCCTCAAGATTCAGGTCAGAGCCGAAGATGCTTGCGCCTTGTCTGGCCAAGGCCACAGAAATCGCCTTGCCATTGCCCCAGCCCTCACCGAGCGTGCCGCAACCCGTCACCAAGGCGACTTTGCCATCCAATCTAAACACGGTGGTTCCTTAATTGTCTTGAAAGATTTTTAACTATATTACCTGCCCAACATCAGGGCGGCAAAGGCGCGTTGCACGTCGGGGTGTCCCGTATAAAAAACCGTCATGATGGGACCCGTGCGCACGATCAGGCGCGGTGCGATTAACCAACTCAAGTAGGGCAAGTAAATAAACTTAGCCTGACGGATATCGGCGATACGCACTTGTTTTTTCCAGACCCAGGTTTGTTCGATGACCCCCTGCTTAATTGAGGTGCGGCTTTTTAAGATCCAGTAATACACGACCAGAACAATCGCTAGGGCTGCTAGCCAGACCAAGCCCGCTTGCAGCGAAAACTCTTGCCACGCCAAGACGCGCGAGGCGCGTGCCCCCCAAAAAATCAAACCGCCCACCAGCACCGAGGCCAGTAGCTTGATCAGTACTGTGAAGGCCGGGCCCTCTGCCTCAAGGGGGACGTCCACGGTCGGGTCAGTCGTTGGTTCAGTCATTTTATTTTTTATCTTTCATCAGGCCGCGCATCAAGTCATTGACTGTATCTTGTTCGCCCTGAGCATCGGGTTGCTGCAAATCGTTCTCGGGGATCTCGATGCGAATGGTGCTTAGATCAACCTGTTTCGGCTTATCTAAAAACACCGTCACCGTCTGCGGAAAGAAAATCACAATCGCCACGAGCATCAGCTGCAAGAACACCCACGGGATTGCCCCCAGATAGATATCGCGCGACAGCACTTTTCCCGGCAGCGAGCCCGCTTTGAATAAAGAATCTGCCGTGCTGCGCAAGTAAAACAAAGCGAAGCCAAACGGTGGATGCATAAAGCTGGTTTGCATATTGACACAGAGCAACACCCCGAACCAAATCATATCGATACCAAGCTTGGCGGCCACCGGCGCGAGCATTGGCAGAATAATGAAAGCGATTTCGAAAAAATCTAGAAAAAACGCTAAGAAGAAAACGAAGACATTCACAACAACTAAGAAGCCAATTTGCCCGCCTGGCAAGCCTGACAAGAGGTGCTCAATCCAGATCGCGCCATCGACACCCTGAAACACCAGCGAAAACACTCGCGAACCGATCAAAATAAACACCACCATGGCGGTGATACGCATCGTACTCGTCATGCCATCGCGAATAATCGGCCAATCCAAGCGCCCGTGAACCGCGGCAAGCAAGATGGCGCCCATCGCACCCATCGCGCCGGCCTCTGTCGGGGTCGCAATCGCATAGGTCATGCCTGGCAAGCCGCCCATGCTGCCAAGTACGGCAAAAATTAAAAGTGCTGAGGGGATGATGCCACGAAGGCATTTACGCCAAAGTGCCGAACCGTGCAGTGTTCGAGCGGTAGTGGGCAGGCCCGGCACTTGCGACGGCGCAACCTTAGAGAGCACAAAGGTGTACCCCAAAAAGATCAATACCTGCAAGATTGAGGGCCCCCAGGCGCCTTTGTACATGTCGCCAACCGATCTGCCCAGTTGATCGGCCATGACCACGAGCACCAAAGACGGTGGCACCAATTGCGTAATCGTGCCCGAGGCTGCCAACACCCCTGTGGCGTAGCGCATGTTGTAGCCATAGCGCATCATGACCGGCAAAGAAATCATCGCCATGGCGATCACTTGTCCGGCTACCGTACCGGTGATCGCGCCCAACACGAACCCAACGATAATGACCGAGTAGCCCAACCCGCCGCGAATCGGCCCGAACAACTGACCCATTGAATCGAGCATATCTTCGGCCAGACCGCACTTTTCAAGTACCGCGCCCATCAGCGTAAAAAACGGAATCGCTAAAAGTAGATCGTTAGAAAGAATCCCAAAGATATTGAGTGGCAAGTTGTACATGAAGGCTGCAGGAAACCAGCCCATCTGGATCGCGATAAAACCGCTGATTAAACCCAGTGCCGAAAGTGAAAACGCCACCGGAAACCCGATCAGCATGATCACGATCAGCCCCGCGAACATCAGGGGCGCAAAATCTTGCATGGTCATTGCAACGGTCTCTCGTAGTGCATATCCATCTGATAAGCGTTATTTAACCAGGCGACGCGCTTAATAATTTCGGCGATCCCTTGCAAGACCATCAGGCTAAAGCCTAGCGGCAACGTCAGCATTGCTGGCCAACGGGTCAGCCCACCCGCGTTCGGAGAGCCTTCGCCCGAGAGCAGCATTTGCACAAACAAAGGCCATGACAAATATAAAAACAAAGACATCGCAGGCATTAAAAAGAACAGTAAGCCGAATAAATCAATGTAGGCGCGGCTGCGAGCTTTAAGCGCACCGTAAATCACATCAACGCGCACGTGCTCGTTGACACGCAAAACCTGTGCAGCACCAAGCATGACACAGGCGGCAAAGAGATACCATTGAATCTCGAGCCAGGCATTTGAACTGTACGAAAAGGCGTAGCGCATAAAAGCGTTGCCCGCGCTCAGACAGGCGCACAGCAGGACTGCCCATTTTGCGAGTCCAGCAAAAAAGTCTGTGAGCCGGTCAACCCAACCGGCCGCGACAAGCAACTGTTTCATTTAGACTCCGAAAAACGCCTGACAAAAAGGCTAACAGCCAAAAGGGGTCAGAGCGCTAGCCCGTCATGATAACGAAATGTCTAAGTTTAAGTCGAGCATTCGCGGCAGACCTTATTGGCGAATACCCTTAGTTCAGCCCCTAAAAGAACTTCGCCCAGCCATTAGGGCTGGGCGAAGGTTTTTAAGCGCAGCGTGCTGGGGGTCAGCTTAAATCTTGTACCAAAGAGGCCAACACGGCATCGGGCAAGGTCTCGACGTGCATCGGGTACTCAAGGTGGTCGCAACCCACCATCAACTGAGCGCCTGTCAATAACGACTTCTTAGCGGCAGCGGTCAGTTCAAAGCGTAAAAAATGCACCGCTGAGGTTTTGGTGTCGGTGGAGCGCTCGAGGTCTTCGTTTGCAATCGCATAGACCCTGGGCTGCCCTTCAACTTCCACAAACATCTTGTGTTCAACCCCCATTAGCTTACCCAATGCAATTTTGCGATCAGCCTCGTTGGGATATTCAAGCATCATGGTCGCCTTGAAGTTCGAGCCATCGGGGATCAAGGGGTTATAAGCGTCGAGCTCATCCTGAATGCCCTCGTCTTCAAACACTTTTTCAACGCGCAACATCTCTTGAATCTGATAGCGCATTAAAAATTCATTTTCAAAAATAAGATTCAGATGCTCGCCTAGCGCCACAGTACGCAAGCGGCGCTGTTCGATCGCCCGCTTGCGCATTTCAGGACGCGCCTTGTGGTACGCCTCGAGGGTCATCAGGCTTTCGCGTGTGATTTTGGTCATGGTGTTCTCTTCTTTATTGTTGCGACGTCATTAATTAAAGTCCGTACGCTTTAACGATCAAGGTCAAGGGATGCGCCATCTCGGCGTGCGCCAACCCATTTTCTTTCATGCCTTGTTCAATGTGATGGCCCGCCAACTGGCAGTCTGAACTGATGTAGTCAGGCTCGTTGTTTGCCATCGCTTTGAACACCGGCTTGCCAATCTTCATGGCAGTGTCGTGATACTCTTTTTTCACGCCCCAGGTGCCCGAATGCCCCGAACAACGTTCAACCACGTTGACCTCGGTGCCGGGTACGAGCTTGAGCATCTCAGCGGTTTTCTTGCCTACGTTTTGTACCCTTGAGTGACAAGGTACGTGATAGCTCACATGGCCCAACTCTTCTTTAAAGTCAGTCTTGAGCAAACCTTCTTTGTTGCGGGCGATAAAGTATTCGAACGGATCCCACATCGCGTCTTTGACTAACTGCACGTCTGCCTCAAGCGGAAACATCAACGGCAACTCTTGCTTAAACATTAAGGTGCACGAGGGAATCGGCGTCAAAATTGCATAGCCTTCGCGCGCAAGTTTAGCGAGCTTTGGAATGTTCTTATCTTTGTTCGCAGCCACGGCGTCGAGGTCGCCGAGTTCAAGCTTAGGCATGCCACAGCACGCCTCCCTCTCAACCAACTCATACGGGATTTGATTGTGCGTCAAGATCTTGATTAGGTCCTGACCGATACCGGGCTCGTTATAGTTGATGTAACAAGTGGCATAGATCGCCACTTTGCCCTGCGTTTTTGCGCCATTTACGACTGGAAAGGGCTCTGAAGGACTCGCGACCTTCGCGAAGGTCTTCGTTGCATATTCAGGAATCCAAGCTTTTTTGTCTACGCCCAGAGTGCTTTCCATCACCGAACGCATCACACCGGTCTTATTCACGGCGTTGACGGCTTGCGTCACGATCGGTATCCCGGCGAACATGCCCAGTTTGTCAGTCGAGGACAACACCGCATCACGCATTGTCGTTTCGCCTTTTTTAAAACTCACCGCTTTGGCACGCAACATCAAGTGCGGAAAATCTAAGTTCCAAGGGTGTGGCGGCACGTAGGGGCACTTGGTGACATAACAGACGTCACACAAGAAGCACTGATCCACCACTTTTTTGTAATCTTTTTTATCGACGCCGTGCACTTCGCCGTCTTCGGTCGCGTCGATTAAATCGAACATGGTCGGAAACGAACCACACAGGCTCAGGCAGCGACGGCAACCATGACACATGTCGAACACGCGTTCCATTTCGGTATGCAGCTTACCTTCGTCATAGAAGTCTGGATTGGTCCAGTCTAGCGGGTGACGGGTGGGCGCGTCGAGATTACCTTCGCGGTTTGACATGAAAAATCCTTAGCTATTGCAGCAAACACGTACTTAAAAAAACTGTGACCAGCAGAGCCGGCCACAGATCCAACGGCAGCGTGTAACGGCGTGAGCAAGCTCTTGCCGCCAACACCCGCTCAAGCAGACAAAATTAGTCGACCAGTGCGTCCAGAGCTTTCTGGTAACGATTGGCGTGTGAACGCTCGGCTTTTGCGAGTGTTTCAAACCAGTCGGCGACTTCGTCAAAGCCTTCGGCGCGAGCTGTCTTAGCCATGCCTGGATACATGTCGGTGTATTCATGGGTTTCGCCATGAACAGCCGATGCCAGGTTGTCACGGCTTGAACCCATGGGCAGGCCAGTTGCTGGATCACCCGAGGCTTCTAGAAACTCGAGGTGACCATGTGCGTGGCCAGTCTCGCCTTCGGCGGTTGAGCGAAACAGAGCTGCAACGTCTGGTTGACCTTCAACGTCTGCTTTGTTTGCGAAGTACAAATAACGGCGATTTGCCTGTGATTCGCCTGCGAAAGCGTCTTTCAGGCACTGTTCTGTTTTAGAACCTTTGAGCTGGGCCATATAGCCTCCTGACTTTGAAAAATGGGAAAATTGGAGCATCAATCGCACAAGCCGCCTATGAAGCACGGCTGCACCTGACCTCTGGTAGAAGTTTAAGCGCGGTTTATGACCAAGAGAAGTTAAATTTATCTAATTTTTTAATAGCTTTTAGCTAAAAGCTGCGCAGACAAACCCGGTTCGGCACCCCTGCTTTGCCTATGAAAGGGTGCTTGTCTGGCGGTGCAAATGATGCTCAGCCGGCCGCCTAAGCTTTAATTAACCCCATCGCCTTTGCGAATAAGGGGCAGGCATATGAAGCCTAGGGGCGGTTGCAAGCCCTACTCAGCTGCTTTTTTATGCGCCGCCAGCGCCATCAATCTGCGATCGCGCCAAAGGCGACGCGCCATCAGTTGATCTTTAGGCAAGAGCGCACGGCGCTCAGCTTCTAGCTTTGCAATGATTGCCTCAGACCAATGCTCGGTAGAGGTTTGCTCAGTTGACATTGCCTGATACATTTCATCGAACCGATGCGCGTAGTCAGCCAAGCCGTCTGGCGCGTTTAAGTCGATCGTTTCAAAGGGTCCCATGAACGACCAGCGCAAACCTAGTCCCTCGCGAATCGTTACGTCAAGGCCATCCGCATCAACATACCCCTGCTCGACAAGCTTGAAGGCTTCGCGCAGTAACGCACCCTGCAAACGGTTCAACACAAAGCCACGCAATTCGCGATGAATCTTGACTGGTTTTTGACCGACACTTTGCATCACATCCCAGGTTTTCTGAACAACCGCAGCATCCGTCCAGGGTGCGCCGCAAATTTCGACAACCGGAATCAAGTAAGGAGGATTCACAGGATGTGCGATCAGGCAACGCGCCCGCCCGGCGAGGTTTTCGGTAAAGGCCGAGGCGGGAATGCTTGAGGTCGAACTCGCAAGCACGGTGGTCGGCGCAGCCAGTCGATCCATTTTGGCGAAGATTTCGCTTTTCATTTCTACCCGCTCAGGCAAATTCTCTTGAACGTAATCAACGTCTTTCAAAACCTCTTCTAGCGTGGCGCTTGCGCTGATACGCGTAATCAAACCCTTAGGGTCAGTGATCAACCCTGCAGCCTCAAGGTCGGCCACCTGTTTTTCGATCAGGGTGAAGGCCAGAGTGACGGCCTTAGGGTCACCGTCCCAAAGTTTGACCTCATGCCCGCCGCGCGCAAAAACAATGGCCCATGCCTGACCAATCAACCCTGAACCCACGACTGCGATTTTCATTTTTTCTTCTCCTGTTTGGTGATAGCGGTTTCTGTCAGCTAGTGTAGTTGTGAATCGTCTTGCCGCCCGCTTAGTGGCGCACAAACTGCCCAAAGGCTGCTGCCTGCGCATGCGCCAGCCTGACGGTTTGCACGTGAACGTCAACGATGGTGCTGACCTCGGTGCTATAGCCCCCTGCCATCGTAATGGCCAGCGGGCAGTGCTGACGTTGGGCATATTGCATCACGCGCAAATCTCGGGCGGCCATCCCTGCTGTGGTGACTTTGAGTCGGCCTAAACGATCGGATTCGTGCGGATCGGCCCCTGCGAGATAGAACACAAACTGAGGCGCAAACCGAGCTTCTAAGATTGCAAGCGCGGCATCGAGGGCCTCAAGATACTGCTCGTCGGCACAGCCGTCAGGCAAGGGCACATCGAGCGAACTCTGTTGCTTGTTAAAGGGATAGTTGCGCGCACCGTGTAACGACAAGGTAAAGATGCTGGCGTCCTGCTCAAAGATCGCCGCGGTGCCATCGCCCTGATGCACATCGAGGTCAATGATCGCGATATTTATCTTTTGCTTGCGGCTTTGCTGCAAAACCTTTGCCGCAACGGCAACGTCATTAAACACACAGAAGCCGCTTCCGCGCTGTCGATAAGCGTGATGCGTGCCACCGGCTAAATTTACAGAGACGCCCTCTTCTGTTGCGGCGCAGCAGGCAGCAATCGTCGCACCAACCGAGCGCCGCGAACGTTCGACCATTTGAGGGCTCCAAACAAAACCAATTTCGCGTTGTTCTTTCTCGCTAAGTTGGCCTCGAAGCACCGCCTGCAAATAACGCGGCTCATGCACCAACAAGAGCTGCGTATCGGTTGCGCACGGCGCTTCTTGCAGCTCGATGCCCGCGTCACCGCTCAATGCCTCGCGCAAGAGTCGGTACTTTGACATCGGAAACCGATGCCCCGCGGGAAGCGGCAAGACAAAATGATCAGAATAGAAGGCTTTCAAAATGGGTGGGCTGTCGCTTGCTATCGAAGACTCATAATTTAACGCTTGACGAAAACTTGCGGCTCGCCTGGCGCTTTGGGACGCGGCGCGGCTCGCTCAAAGTGGCGACTGACGTTTGCGTCTTGCGCCAGGGCGCCTCGGTGTTTTCGGGCAACAAACAAAGTCTAAGCGAACAAGGCCGCGCAGGCGATCTGTCTTCGATGTATTTGTAAGGCGTGCGAAGCTGGCCTAGCCCGCAACGGCTTTGTCTTTAGACTCGCCGTAGGGCGGCGAATACATGACCAGCACACGCACAGGTTCTTCGCTAATGCGGGTAAAGGCGTGCATGGCGTCAGCAGGAAAAAAACAGCTGTCGCCAGGGCCTAATTCAGACACCTCACTCCCAACTTCGACGCGGGCACGGCCTTCTAGCAAATAGCAAACCTGCTCGATGCCGGGATGTCGATGCGGCAAGGCACCACCACCCGCGGCGCCAAGCTTGCCTCCGATTACACCCAGCAACACTTCGATATGCTGCGCTCCCACGGTTTCGGGTCCGATCAGCCGCCGATTCACGGTGTCGCCGTGGTTGGCCGGGCTGTAAGGGGTCACGTCAGATTCTTTGATGAAATAGCGGCTCTTTGTCATTCTGATCTCTCTCAATAAAAATTAAAATACTGAATTCTTAGTTGCACCAGCAAAAACTGTGCGTTAGCGCTTCAAAAATCCCGCATAGTTTTGGGTTGTAACTTCGTCACATTTTTTTCGGTATACATCTAGCCCGGCCACGTACGGTGTAAACACGCGCGGTTTTCCTGGTACGTTTGCGCCAACATACCAAGAGTTCGCTAAGGGATAGAGTGTCGAGTCACCCACGTCATTGACATGCTGCGTCCACTGCGCTTGAGCACTTGGGTCTGCGTCGATCTCGTGCAGCCTCTGCAATCGGATCTGTTCGATGCAAGCCGTGATCCAGTCGACATGCTGTTCAATGGCACACACCATATTGGTTTTAACAGAGGGGCTTCCTGGCCCAGTCACAATAAACATATTGGGAAATCCGGCAGTCATCAAACCCAGATAGGTTGCTGGGCCATTCGCCCACTTTGTTTTGAGCTCAACGCCTTGCTTGCCTCGAATATCAATCTCAAAGAGCGCGCCGGTCATCGCATCGAATCCCGTTGCAAAAACAATCGCATCTAATGCGAAGCTCTCATTTTCTGTTTTCAGGCCTTCAGGTTCAATCTCCTGTATGGGTGCTTTCTGGACATTCACTAACCGAACGTTATCGCGGTTGTATGTTTCAAAATATCCCGTGTCCACACACAAACGCTTTGTTCCAATATAGTGATCATTTGGACATAAGTCTTCAGCCGTTTGTGGGTCTTTCACAGTCTGCCGAATTTTTTGTCGAACAAATTCGCCAGCAGTTTCATTCGCCTCTTTGCTGACCAAGAGGTCGGTGTAGGTATAGAGAAAGCTGATTGCACCGCCCTTCACCCATTTGGTCTCGTACGTTGCTCGGCGCTCCTCGACTGAGACCTCAAAAGCCTTCTTGGTTGGTTTAGGGTGCCCCCCAATACAAAATGGCGTCAGCTGAGCCTCTGCCCGATGTTCGGCATAATTCGCCTGGTGTGCTTGATGCACCGCGGCATCAAGCGGCCTGTTATGTGCCGGGACCACAAAATTGGCGTGACGCTGAAAGACATACAACTGCTTAGCCTCTTTGGCAATCAAAGGGATCATTTGCACCGCCGAAGAGCCCGTACCAATCACGCCAACCCTTTGGCCCGTAAAGTCAACACCTTGCTCCGGCCACAATCCGCTGTGATACCACTTACCTTGAAAGCGATCGATTCCTGGAATCTCTGGGAGCTTTGCCGTCGAAAGGCAACCAGTTGCCATGACACAAAACTGCGCCTCGACAACGTCATTACGCTGCGTCGACAGGGTCCATAGGCAGCGCTCACTGTCGTAGTGCGCTGACGATATCCTCTGATTCAGCTCAATATCTTTACGCAAGTCAAACCGATCCGCCACGTGGTTCAGATACTTCAAAATAACAGGTTGCTCAGCGTAACGCTCTGGCCAAACCCAATCTTGCTGAAGATCTTCGTCAAACGAATAAGAGTACTCAAGACTCTCAACATCGCATCGCGCACCTGGGTACTTATTCCAAAACCAAGTGCCTCCGACGTTTGAGCCCGCTTCAAACACCCGAACACTCAGGCCAAGCGCGCGCAAACGTTTAAGCATATAGAGCCCCGCGAAGCCCGCCCCAACAATAACCGCGTCATAGCGTTGGGTGTTTGTTGCAGCCGCCGAAACATCCTTCATTTGTGCAGCGATCGACATGACTTTGTTTTCCATCAAGAACAAAAGGGTTGATTTTTACTGTGGCGCAATATTTGCTTTTTTAACGACACGGCCCCATTTTTCAATGTCCTGTGCCAGCAACGTCTTGAACTGCTCGGGCGTCGTGGCTAGAGGCTCCATGCCAATAGAAAGAATCCTCGCAATCACAGCGGGCTCTTTCAAAATTAAAGTGATGTCTGCACTAATTTTGGCGACGATCTCCATCGGCATATTGGCTGGCCCAAGCAAACCAACCCAAGGACTGACGCCAAACTGCGGGTAACCTAACTCAGCGATCGTCGGCAAATTAGGCAAGCGTTGGGATCGCGCGGCACTTGTTACGGCCAGCGCTTTTAAACTACCGTTGTCAACCTGCTGCGCAATCGAAGGCACACTCGCAACAACGGTCGAGACGTGGTTGCCTAGCAAATCCGTCAAGGCGGGCGCCGCGCCTTTGTACGGAACATGCTCCAATTTCATATCCGTGGCCTGGTTGATCATTTCGCCAATCAAATGATTCAAAGAGCCCGTTCCGGCCGAGCCAAACGTCAACCCAGGTTTAGATTGAGCGAGTTTCACCAGCGCCGGAAAATCAGATACCCCCAGCTGATTATTCGTGGCGATTAAAAAAGCCACCGCGCCGATCATTGCGATCGGCGTAAAGTCTTTAATGGGGTCGTACGGCAAAGACTTGTACAGGCTAGCATTGATCGCTTGAGGGCCATCGCTGGACATCAAAAGGGTGTACCCATCATTCGGGGCGATCGCAACAGACTGCACACCGATAATTCCGCCCGCCCCCGCTTTATTTTCAACAAAGACCGAACGACCCCAGCGTTGCGACAATTTTTCGGCAAACAGTCGGGCCAACAAATCTGTCGCGCCCCCGGTCGTTTGCGGCACAATCATTCGCACGTCTCGTTGCGGATATTGTTGAGCAACGCTCGCGGAAGCGACAAAAAACAGCGCTGCGGCAGCGAAGCCGACCTTAAGCATCTTCATTGAATTCCCCCAGTTTGATACTACGCGGCGCTGTTTTGAGATTTTTAATGGCGCGCTTAGATTAGCGTTTAAGCACTAACCTTGACGCTATGCTACAAGTATTTATTAGAATTTTCTAGCTTATGAGCGGTTATGGTGGGCAAAATAATAGAAAAAGCATCCACTCAAGCGGTGCGTTAACCTGGAGACTCGCATGAAAGTATACGAAGCTGTTACGGTTGGTTTGGTTGCCGAAGGTTGCAAAACGCTGTTCGGCTTAATGGGCGATGGCAACATGTCGCTTTGGGGCGCTTTAGGGCGTCAGGGCAAAATCGATATCGTCTCGTCGTTTAACGAAGCCGGCGCCGTATCTATGGCAGACGGCTACTCTCGCAGCACCGGACGAGTCGGCTTGTGTACGATCACCTGTGGCCCGGGCCTGACCCAAGTGGGCACCTCGCTTAGCATTGCAGTGCGTAATCGCTCGCCGATGGTGCTGATCACCGGGCAAATTGCTGCGGGTGCAAAAAACAACATCCAGTCAATGGATCAGCGACGTTTCGTCGAAGCCTGTGGTGCCCGGTTTCACGATATCAGCAACGCCGACAATTTGGCTGACGAAATGGCTGAAGCCTTTTATGCGGCACGCGTGCATCGCATCCCTGTTGTGTTGAACCTTGATATGGCGCTGCAAGAACAATCTTTTGACTGGGATTTTGATTATCGTCCCTCGACCAATTTCTTACCCACCCCGATTGGCGCACCGAGCGACGAGTCACTGCAACCACTCTTAGAGAAGCTGATCGCCGCCGAACGGCCTGTCATCATCGCCGGACTGGGGGCGCAACGTGCAGGTGCCAAGCCAGAAATTCTTACGCTTGCAGGGCAGTTGGGCGCGTTGGTTGGCACATCGTTGCAAGCCAAAGATTTGTTTTTGGGAGAAGAGTACAACCTGGGTATTTCAGGTACTTTTGCGTCGGCGCCTGCCGAGCATCTGTTTGCCGAGGCAGATTTTGTGTTGGCGCTTGGTGCTGAGTTGGGTTACTACACCGCTGAAGGCGGTCTCATGTTCCCTTCAGCCGAAGTCGCTCGTATCGACATTAAAGCCGCACCAGACGAAATTGGTGTGCTCCCCGGCATGTATGTGTGCGGTGATGCCAAAAAAACTGCGGCGGCCCTGAGCAGGCTGCTTGAAGCCCGCAAGGTTCAAAAAGAAGGTTTTCGTACCGCAGCGACTCGCGACATTTTAAACGCGCCGGATGCTGTCTTTACGAAACCTACCGATGGTTTAGATCCTCGCCTGCTTGCCACAAATCTATCGCAGGGTTTACCTAAAGATGTTGTGCTCACCATCGGTGCTGCGCATTATTTTTCGTTTCCTGCGATGTACACCGCTTTACCTGAGGGTGCTTTGGTTCACTTCTCGCATCACTTCGGCGCAGTTGGCCAGGCGCTACCGCTTTCAATTGGCGCGAGTGTGGGGCATCCCACGCGACCGCACGTTGCGATGGAAGGCGACGGCAGTGTCATGATGAATTTGCAAGAGCTCTACACCGTCACGCGTCACAAGATTCAACTGGTGCTAATCATCTGGAACGACGCTGGCTATGGTGCAGAGGTGCACAAACTCAAAGCAAAAGGTTTTAACCCTGCTCTGGCGCAATGGCAATCGGCAGATTTTGCGGCAATCGGCAAAGCGTTTGGTGGCGATGGTGTACGCCTAGCCTCGGAAGCCGACCTCGCACCGACCATCGAACGCGGTATCAAAGCAGGCGGCTTATTCATTATTGATGCACGCGTGTCGCCCACCGAGATGAGCGACCCCTATGGCAAAATTCACTTTGGCCGAGAAAATCGCGCGCCGCATTTGCGTCGGTTGACTAAAGGCGGTTGAGCATGCGTTTTGAAGGAGAATTTCGCGTGCCGGGACAACCACGCGCGGTGCTTGAGCGCTTTGCCGAAGTTGAGCGCATGGTCAAATGCATGCCCGGCGCAAGTATCGACGGACGTGACGACGACGGCAACTATCAAGGTGGGATGCTGGTTGCCTTTGGACCCAAGAAAATTAAGTTCAAGGGCAAAGTGACCGCCTCGGTCGACTTAGAATCTTTAGCAGGCACGTTATATGTTCGCGGCGCTGCCGATATGCGTGCGGGCGCGCGGGCAGAGGTTAAGGTCGTGTACACCGTGCGCGACGATACGACTGCCACCACTCCCACCAGTATCGTTGCACTGACCTCTGACGCTGAACTCGGCGGAGTCTTGGCAGACTTTGGCAGCACAGGCGGTATTGCCGTCACTCAGGCCTTGATGGACGTCTTCGCGCAGCGCTGTGCACAGGAGTTCAGTCGCGAGGCGGAGTCAGTAACCGTTCAAACTCCCGCGCAGACTGACACCATGGGCGTGGCGGTCCGTTCTACTGGCAACGCTAATGACACGGCGCGAACCGCAGCGACAAGCGCCGCGTCCGAGCCTCCTAACGAAGCACTTTCGGCCAACACAATATTGTGGTCTGTTCTTAAAATCAAATTCAAAAATTTAAAAAAGTGGCTTGGCTTTAGCCATTAACCTCAGGAGTCACCCATGTTTCATACTTTGATCATGCGTTTTAAGCTCGCAGTGCTTGCAATGTTTGCTCTGAACAGTCTGGTGCAAGTCAGCGAGGCTGCCGAGCCACCGCCCTGGCCCACAAAACAAATTGCCCTTGTTGTCCCCTACCCTCCTGGCGCAATCACCGACACCGTGGGTCGCCGCCTGGGCAATCAATTAAGTGCCGCATTAGGCGTGACGGTGGTGATTGAAAACCGTGCGGGTGCCGGAGCAAACTTGGGAGCTGCTTATGTTTCAAATGCCCAGCCAAACGGCGCCACCATATTGTTCACCTCGTACGGCAATATTATGATCGACGCAGTGACCGATGCTCAACATAAGTTGACACCTGTTGCCGCCGTTGGGCCGATGACCGTCGTAATGTTAGTGCGACCCGACTTGCCTTACAAAACCATTGAAGAGCTCGTCAGCTACGCGCGCGCTCACCCGCAGAAAATTAGCTTTGCAAGCGTCGGAGTCGGCAGTTCGTACCATCTGGTGATCGAACAGATGAATGCGCTCGGTAAACTCGACATGGTTCATATCCCGTACAAGGGTGGTGCGGCTTCAATGGCAGATTTTTTAGGAGGACGCGTTGACGTGATGCTCGCGACGTGGCTGTTCGCAAAACCCTACGTCACCGACAAGCGCGCGCGAGCCGTCGCGTTAGTGAATGCAACGCGCTCGCCTAGCCTACCTGAGCTTCCCACGGTCAGCGAACGCGCGATCCCAGGAGTCAGGCTGATCGACGGGCTTGGCGTCTTTGCCCCAAAAGGCTTGCCCGACGCCTTGGTGGTGCGTTTAAACAAAGAGATCAATACGATCATTGAGCAGCCCGAAATGAAAGCCTGGCTGACAAACGAAGCGATCCCGCCCACCGCGATGACCACAGCCGCCTTTGAAAAAATGCTGAGCGAAGAGGCCAAACCGCTGGACAAGCTTATTCGCGAAAACAAGATCGGAATGAAATAACCTACTCGACCTTAGCGCCACTTTCGATAATGATTTTTTTCCAGCGTATTTGTTCTTCTTTCATGTATTGGGTGAACTGAGCAGGCGTACCGCCCAACAGCACGGTGCCTTGTGGTGCAAGCCTTGTTTTGAGCAAGGGGTCTTGCAACGCGATGTTCAGCGCCACGGTCAACCGGCTAATGATCTCTGGCGACACTCCTTTTGGTGTAACAACGCCTTGCCAGGCTCCCATGACCCAGTCTTTGGTCCCTAACGCTTCGTTAAAAGTCGGCACCTCCGGAAACAGCGGGCTACGCTGTGTTGCGGCGATTGCCAGCGCGCGCACTCTTGCGTCTGACATCATCGCGACAGCCGCGCTTAGTGTCGAAAACATGAATTGCGTACGACCACTGGCCACATCCACCAAGGCTGGCGACTCGCCTTTGTAGGCGATATGCGTTGACTCCAGGCCGAACTCACGCGAAAAAGCCGCAGCTGGCAGATGCGTCATCGTACCCGCACCGCTTGAACCATAATTCATATTGCCTTGTGCTTTTGCATACGTCAGAAAGTCTTTAAGCGAACGCGGCGCCAAACTTGGTGCGGCCAAGAATACCAAAGGATTCGTTGCCGTCAGCATCACTGGTGAAAAGTCATTGAACGGATCATATTTGACATTTTGATAGAGCAAGGGCCCCAAAACAATCGCTGAAGTCGCATAAAAAATAGTGTGCCCATCGGGATCGGCACGTGCCACTTCGGCAGCGGCAATATTGCCGCCCGCTCCGCCTTTATTTTCAACGACTACCGTCTCTTTAAGCTCTCGGCTCATTGACTCGGCAAAAATCCTTGCCGAAATATCCGCCGAACCACCAGGCGCGAAGCCAACAATCATACGAATGGGTTTGGACGGATAGACTGGAGTTTGCGCGCTTGTGTTTTGTGCGAGCAGTATTGTCACTGCTGCGAAATATAGTTGTAGTTTTTGTCTCATATTTTCTTTTTAGTCACGCTGTTGATCCTGTGCTGCGTCGGCTTTTGTCACCGTCCCAGCCTGATACTGCTGCCTGAGAATTGTTTTTACTATAGGCGTGAGCTTTACGCAATGCTTAAGCGACTCGGCTGTTCTTTCTCGAGGACGATCTCGGGTAACATAAGTCACAACACCTACAAATAAAAAGCGCGCGGCGCCTTGAGACAAACATTAGAGAGACGATATGGATCTTCACCTGGCAGGTAAACGTGCGTTAATTACGGGCGGCTCTAAAGGCCTAGGCTTTGGTGCTGCGAAAGTGCTAGCAACAGAAGGTTGCGCGGTTCATCTTGTCTCGCGCTCGGCTAATGATTTAGAAGTCGCCGCCAACGAAATCAAAAAAGTGTCTGACGCTGAAGTATCGTTCACCGCACTCGACCTGATTAAACCCGCCAGTGTTGAACGCCTAAGAGACCGACTGGCCACCACCGATATTTTGGTCAATAACGCTGGGGCCGTGCCACTTGGATCAATCGAAGATTTGGATGATCAAAGCTGGCGCGATGGCTGGGATCTTAAGGTGTTTGGTTACATCAATATGACGCGTCTGGCCTTTCAAGTTTGGAAGCCATTAAAACGACCTGGTGTCATCGTGAACGTCATCGGCCATGCAGGTGAGAATTTAACTTCGACCTACCTGGCGGGTACCTCAGGCTGTGCAGCGCTCATGGCACTGACTCGTTCGCTTGGCTCAGTTAGCCCCGAGCACAACATTCGCGTGGTTGGTTTGAACCCAGGCCCGGTGCTCACCGAGCGCCTGTATAACTTCTTACGCAAACGTGCTGAGTTAACGTTGGGCGATGCTGAAAAATGGAAACAACTCGTTGCCTCAATGCCTTTTGGCCGCACCGGCAAAGTCGAAGAGATCGCAAACGCCGTGGCGTTTTTGGCCTCTGACTTGTCGGGCTACACCACGGGTACGATCGTTACGATCGATGGTGGCGTGTCTTCGCGCGCAAAGACTTGGCTATAGCGCTTATGCTGCCGGCCAATTCAACACTTTCGCCAGCGCGCCTCCCATCACCATCTCTAAATCATCGCCTTTTAAAAAGCTCATCTCTTCAGTGAACAGGCTCACGCACTGTGCATAAGTGCAAGGCAATCGCGAGACATCCGAGCCCCACATTGCGCGCGCTGGGCCAAAGCCCTCAATGAGGCGCTGCAGATAAGGCTGAATGTTTTTGAAAGGATAAGGATGCGTGCTGTAGCCAGGCGCGGACGTCACCTTCACTGAAAGATTTTTGTGCTTCGCCAGCCTGAGCAAAATATCGAGGTCGGCAAAACAGGCATCGTCGCGCAAGGCACTTTTGCGACCCATGTGATCCAAAATCAATTTCAAATCTGGATAACGCGTCGCAAGCCGATCCAACACATCGAGTTGCTCAGACATCAGTACCATCACCGGAATCCCAAGGCGTTCACAGCCTGCCCAAAACCAATCGAGCGAACTGTCAGCAAGCCAACGCGACCACTTCGCTTTGTGAAACGTCATGCGAATACCAAGCATTCCGGGTTGTGTCAGCCAAGTCTCAAGCAAACTGCGCGCATTCGGATCTTCGGGATCAAAGCGCCCCATGATGCCGTAACGGCCGGGGTAATTTTGTACGGCTTCAAGGGCAGTCAAATTTTTGCTGCCAACCATTGAGGGTGGCACGATGATGGCACGCGACACGCCTGTCGCATCCATGAGTTCGGTCATTTCAGCGGCTTCAAAAGGTTTTTCACGATGTGGTCTCGCCCCTTCTCCCGCAATGATCACGGTGTGGCCCACGTCCTCAGGCAACCAAGGGCGGTCCGGGCGATGCGCTTCCCAAAGATGAACCTGTGCGTCGGTGATAACCATATGTGCTCCTTGTTGCTCGACTAAATGGTTTTTGTTGCGTTTGCACCATGGACGGGTGCCCCAGCCGAGCGAGGCACCCGCCTATTAGCCCTTAGCCACAGTCGGCTTTTTCTGCGTATGCGCGGCGTGCTTAGACTTTATATAGTTTGAAAGCGTCTTTTTTTGCGTCGTAGTCAAACCATCCCAAAACGTCAGCCACTTCTGCTGCACGGCTTCCATTCTAGTTTCCATCGCAGTACGCATCTGCTTGTGCTGCGCAAGCAGCGCACGCGGGTCAATCGTGTCTTTGGCAAACTGCGCATCCATCGCCTTTTTCTGCTCGGCGCGCAACGACTGCTTATTTGCCTGTCCGTCTTTACGCGCAACTTGTGCGGCATCGAACTGTAGTTTTTGCTCTGGCGTCAGCGCCAGTTGCTCAATGACCGCTTGAGGGATTTTCCCAAGCGGACTGTCTGCACCGCCGTGCGCAGCCGCAGGCGTCGATTGTGCCGCTTGCGGTTGAACGACGGGGGGCGAAGACGTCTGAGCCGAACTCGTTTGCGCCAGGGCGCTTACTGCAACGAGCGTGAAACCCAAACCTGCGATCAATGAACGAGCTGAAGTGTATTTCATGGCGTGAACTCCTGTGTGATTACGCAACCACATCTTCACATGCCACTCGTTTCAACAATGTTTCGAGTCGAACCTCATCTGTTACAGATGATTTCGACTCGGAAGTCAGCTACTTACCTCGCATGGTCTCAGGCAACCAGGTCACGATCTCTGGATAAAAAGTCAAAATCACGATCACGATCAACATCAAAAATACATATGGTGTTGAGCCTGCGACCACTTCAGAAAACTTTGCGCCTCCCGAAATTCCGTGAATCGTGAACAGGTTTAAACCAACGGGCGGTGTGATCTGCCCGAGTTCGATCAGGATCGTGATGATGACGCCCAGCCAGATCAGATCAAAACCAAAAATCTTGATTACTGGCAAAAGCACAGGCAGCGTCATGTAGATCATCGAGATCCCATCTACAAAGCAACCCAGAATGATATACAGCACGACCAAGATGACAAAGAACTCCCACTTGCTTAAGCCAAGGCCCACGATCCACTCACTGATCTCGCGGCTCACGCCCGAAAACGTCAACGCTGTCGATAAAATCTGTGCCCCAATAATAATCATCGAGACCATGCAAGTCGTTTTGACCGTTGACATGACTGAGTCGCGAAGCACAGGCCAGGTCAACTTGCGATAGCCTGCTGCCATGACTAAGGCACCCGCGGCCCCAACCGCAGCGGCCTCAGTCGGGGTAGTCAGACCAGAGTAAATCCCGCCGAGCACCAAAACCAAGAGCGACACAATCGGCATCACATCCCAAAGGGGATTGGACTTAGTCGACAGGAGCTCAGAGGCCTCTTTGAGCTTCACGTCTGGCCTTGGCGCGATCGCTGGGTTTCTGTACACCATGACTGCGATGTAGATCATGAAGATCAAGCTCATCAGCAAGCCTGGCAAAATCCCCGCAATAAACAAGCGGCCAACAGACTCTTCAACCAGCGCCGCGTACAACACCATAATGATTGAAGGCGGGATCAAGATGCCTAGAGTGCCGCCAGCAGCCAGCGAACCGTAAACCGCGCGAGGCTGATAGCCCGCCTTAATTAACTCTGGGATCGCGACCGTGCCAACGCTAGCAGCCGTTGCAACGCTTGAGCCGCTGACCGCTGAAAAAATCGCACAGGCAACAATATTTGCATGCAACAAGCCGCCAGGAAGCTTATGTAATAGCTTTACAATTCCCGAATAAAAAGCCTTGCTGGTGCCACTACGCAAGATCACTTCACCCATTAACAAAAACATGGGTACGGCGATCAAAATATAGCTGTTGGCATTATTCCAAACCACCGAGCTTAGGCCGAGCAATCCGACCCAACCTTTAGTCATCATGATGACAATGACGCCAACAATACCTAACGCAAACGCCGTCCATTGACCCACAAACAAAAACACGCCAAGGGCGATAAATAAAACGGCGATAATGACTTCTGAACTCATGACAATCTCACTAGGGTAGATTCTTAAATTTTGTGAAAGTGAAGATTGCAAGCTGCAAGGTGAGCACAGCACAGCCCAGCACGACGATGCTCATTGGGACCCATTCAGGCGTCTGCAAAATCGATACTGCGCGGACATCTTGCGTGTAGGCATAAGTCGTGTGCAAAATCAAAAAGTAAGTCAAGATGCCAGAAAAAATAAGTGCGGAAATCGTGATCAAGGACTTGACCCAGAAAAAAGTTGCGCCTTTCAACTTGTCGTAAAGCAACTCGATACGAATAAAAGCGCCTTCTTTTAAGGAGTAGCCAAGCCCCAAAAAGATCACAGCTGCGTTCAGATAACCGGCGTATTCATCGGCGATTTGTGTCGAATGATTAAAGAAGCGCGCAATCACTTCGACGCATACCAACAATAAAATTAGAACCGTCGCCAGGCCAGCTAAGTAGCCTGTGCCTAGTACGATTTTTGACGCCATCCGTGACACCATGATTATTGCCTTTTAACGCTTGAGCACTGCGCGAATCTCTTTAACCGCCGCCACAGCATTCGGGCCTTGCGCCTCGGCCCATGTCGTCCAGTAAGGCTTCATTAATTCGGTCAGCTTGTCGACCTGCTCTTGTGGAGGCACAAACAGATCAACCTTAAATTTGGTTTTCAAAATCTCAAGGTCGCGCGTTTCGTCTGCGGCGTTTTCACGCGTCATTTTGGGGCCCCATTGTGCGGCAACTTTATCCAACACAGCGCGCACTTCAGGCGTGAGCTTTTTATAGGCGTCGATGTTGACCATGATGTAGTCTGGGCCTCCCGCGTGAATTCCAGGGATATAGCCCCAGTTCACGAACTCGCTCCATTTGGCTCCCACAACGTTAAAGCCCGCAGTCATAAAGCCATCGACGACGCCACGCTCAACGGCTAAAGGCACTTCGGCGAGCGTCAAAGAGACTGCTGAGCCACCTAAGCGCTTGAGCATCTCACTTTGCTTGCCGTCTGTCGTACGGAATTTTCGACCAGCAAACTCTTCGATCGATTTAATTTGCGGACCGCGACCAAACAGGTTTTGTGGTGGCCATGAAAAATAAAACAAAGTCTTGACACCCGCTTTTTCAAGCTCTGGCTCGGCATATTTTTTGATAATGGGCCAAACCTTATCAAGCTCGTCTGAGTTGCGTACGAGTAACGGCAAATTAGCGACAGAGGCCAGTGGCGTTGAGCCAGAGATAAAGCCTGAGTAGCCCTCGCCCATTTGTACTTGACCAGTACCGGTGGCCCGCACAACTTCGGTTGCTTTAAACGGAAACTCGCCCGAAGGTCTGACCGTAATAATCAATTGCCCGTTCGTTTGCTTGCGCACCTCGGTCGCAAACTCAGTTAGACGCAAGGTAATCGGGTGGCTTGCCCCTGGAAAGGCATACATATCCCACTTGGTTTGAGCCGCAACGGGTGACAACAGCGTCAGGCCCAAACTGAGCAGCGCGTAGTTTAATAATGACTTGAAATGACGCATGACTTCTCCTTAAGGTCGTACGAAATACGGCTGTAAACTAAGCACTGAGCACCGTGCTACAAAAATTCTATGTTCTCAGCTTCTACACTGTCTTTGTTTTATCGACAGATTAGGCTTGTGAACAGGCGTAATCTGCTTTTATAGTCTGAGGGAAAGTTTTAACGTCTGGCGGTGTGACTGTCAAGCCAATACAGGCGCTGCGAGCACAGTGCATACCCTAGGTGCCTCAGGATCCCCCACTTTGATTTTTTTGATTGGCACACTACGACTCACCCACACAATAGGAAGACGAGACATGCGCGATTATCTAGCTTGGAGAATGGCTTTTGGGGTAACAACGCCTTCAACCAATACCGTTGTTCAACCCGAATACGATGACATGCGCCCAGCCGGGGTGACCAACCATTTGGGACGCATGGTGATCCCTGACATGGCGATTAATAACAACGACGACTTTGACCGCTCAATTGCCCTCATCGACGCCGCGCTCGAGGGCGCAGTCGACCGCGTCATGGATTGCAAGCCCAATGCCTTCGTACTTGGTATCTCAGCCTTATCGATTTGGGGTGGCAACGCCCAATGGGGCGATGAACTCAAGGCGCGTATTCGCAAAGTCGCCGGCTGGGAGATCCCTGTCGCACTTGCAAGCGACGCCATCGTGGCGGCACTTAAAGCCCATGGCATCAAGCGCAAAATCGCAGTGATGGAACCCTACTACCCGTCGATCGAGCCACGCATGCAAGGCGTTTTGAATCCGCATGGCTATGAGGTAGTGCGCTTTAACCACATGCGTGGCAAGAGCCCTGCTTCATATTCAATTTTGACTGCGCAAGACATGATTGCGGGGATGCGCAAGATTGATGGCGATGATATCGAGGCCATCGTACAGTTTGGTGCAAACCTACCCATGGCGCGTTTGGCCGATGAGGCCGAGCGTTGGTTAAACAAGCCTGTGATCAGCGTGAACGTCGCCACTTACTGGCATGCGCTTCGTATGAATGGCATACAAGACAAAATGTATGGCTTCACAAAGTTAATGTCGGAGTTTTAAGCGGCCGCACGAAGCACGCCTGACGCGAGGAATGAAATGCGTCAGGCGGTTTTGGTTAAGCGTTCGTTCTGGGCTTGCCGCTCGAGTCAAGACCTACCATGGCCAACCCCCCGACCCGCTTGTCTAGCCACCAGCCGGCAGAGGGATCCCACTGCTCAAAATTAACATCGGCACCCAACTGCTGAGCGGCGTGATGCGCCCAGAAGGGATCAAACATCGCTTGACGCCCAATCGCAATCAAATCGGCCCGCCCTTCTCGCACAATGGCCTCAGCCTGAATGCCATCAAGAATCAAACCCACCGCCATAGTGGGCACGCCCCCACCGTGTTTAATTCGGTCTGCAAACGGCACTTGATAACCTGGGCCTCGCGCCTGATTGGCAAGCGTCGCAGACAAACGCACGCCGCCCGAAGAGCAATCCACAACATCCACACCCGCTTTGTGCAGCTCGAGCCCAAGCACCACCGAATCCTCAAGGCCCCAACCGCCTTCGCCGCCGCCATCTTCAGCAGAGACTCTGAAAAACAGAGGCTTGTTAACGGGCCAGTGCGCGCGAATCTCGGCCACGACTTCTAAAGCAAAACGCATGCGACCCGCACGATCTTTACCGTACGCATCTTGGCGATTATTGACTAACGGCGTTAAAAAGCTTGCGATCAAATAACCGTGTGCGCCATGAATTTCGATGATGTCAAAGCCGGCGGCATTTGCACGCGCCGCAGCTTGACCAAATTTTTTAACGATCTCACGAATTTCACTGATCGATAAGGCGTGAGGCGTTTGATAGTTTTCACCAACCGCTAGGTCACTCGGGCCAACAATTCCCCAAGGTGCCTCTCCACGCACAGCGTCGGCTTGTGTGAGCGGGCCATTACCTTCCCAAGGCCGTTGCCAACAGGCTTTTCGCCCAGCGTGCGCCAACTGGATCGCAGCTAGCGCACCTTGAGCATGAATAAAGTCAGTCATACGTTTGAGATCAGGAATAAATTCATCTGACCACAGACCTAAATCACCATAGGTAATTCGGCCGCGCGGCTCAACCGCAATCGCCTCGGTCATCACCGTACCAAACCCACCCAGCGCAAACTTACTGAAATGCGCGAAGTGCCAGTCAGAGGCAAAGCCATCAATGGCTTTGCACTGCATCATGGGGGCCAACACAATTCTGTTCGGTAGCGTTGTTTCGCGAATCTTATACGGGCTAAACAACGCACTTTGTTCAACAGTCATGCCTGGCCTTTTTGTTTCAATTAAACAGTCGCTCAGGCAACAGGGGCTGTTTTTACCAAGGCGGGCAAGTTCACAACCGATGCATACCAGGCCTCGAGCTTAGGGTGGCCAGGCCGCCAAGGCTCGTTCGCGAAACGAAAATCAAGGTACCCCAACGCGCAAGCAATCGCGATTTCACCGATCGTATCGAGTTTGCTTAGATTTGCCGCGTCTTTTTCGAGATCATCCAGAGAATGCCTAACCTTTCCCTGCTGCAACTGAATGTACCCAATACGACCTTCATCTTGGGGTAAGGCGATTTCACGGCGACGCGGCTGACTCGCATCCAAAATACCATCGCCTATGGCTTGCTGACGCAGGGCCGCCCAGCGTGCAGGGCCTGCTGCAGGAAACAATGGTTTGGCAGAACCGAGACTATCTAAGTATTCACAAATGACAGGGCTATCAAACAGGCTCTTGCCGTCAGCCAACACCAGCGTAGGCACCTTTGACAGGGGGTTGGCGGGGACCAGTGCCGCATCGGTTGAGGGGATCACCCACTTCTCGATCTGGCCATCAATGCCGCGCGCAACCGCGCAGGCCATGACTTTACGGACGTAGGGGCTTGCAGGAGAAAAAGCTAATTTCATGAGTTGCTTCCGATTAATGTGGAAAAAAAATTAATGCGCTGATCACTGATCCGCTTTGATCCCAGCAGCCTTGACGGTTGCGCCCCAACGGTCAAATTCTGACACCAGCACTTTGCCAATTTGTTCAGGATTTAAGACGTCGATCTGCAGACCGCCTTTAATCATCAGTTCAATAATTTGGGGGTCTTTGACAGCTTCGCTCACAGCCTTATAAATCGCATCGACCGCAGCCTTGGGCATTTTTGCTGGTCCAAGAATTGAAATCCAAGGAGAGGTATATACGCTGACGCCTTGTTCTGCCAAGGTTGGCATATTAGGTGCGCCCACAAACCGCACAGGGGCACCCAAACCGATCGCAACCACTTTGCCGGCGTCGGCATTGGGGACGGCCAAGCTAAGCGGCACAAACATCCCGTCAACTTGGCCCGCTAAGACCGCAGTCATGGCGGGTGCTGCGCCTGTAAACGGGACGTGCAAGATATCGAGCTTGCTCATCACTTTGAGCATCTCCATCGCCACTTGGCTTGAACTACCTACGCCCCAAGAGGCATACGTCAGCTTGCCCGGCTGGCTTTGTGCCAAGGCGATGAACTCTTTTATATTTTTTGCGGGGACTTTAGGGTTGACCACCAAGGCGTAGGGCAACAAGCCGATCTGTACGATCCCAACAAAGTCTTTCAGTGCGTCATACGCGATCTTAGGGTAAACGTGCGGGTTGATCGAGTGCGTGTCTGCCGCAGTCATCAAGATGGTGTAGCCATCAGGCGCAGACTTACCCACATAGTCAGAGCCGATCATGCCGCTGGCTCCTGGCTTATTGTCGACAACGATTGTCTGCTTCAGGATCTTGCCAGCGCCCATCGCGATGGCTCGCGCGAGCACGTCAGTGCCCCCGCCTGCGTTGTATGGCACCACCAAGCGAATCGATTTATCGGGGTAAACCCCTTGAGCCTGAACGCCCAAGCCAAAGAGGGCCGTGGCTGCAAACAGCGCGAACGTCTTAAACATCTGGGTACTTTTCATGGAGGTCTCCGATCATCGATTAGGTATTATTTTGTTAATCTTTTAACATGATTTTTTCGCCTTCACCACCTGAACGAGTCGGTTAGGCAAACCCTTTAGGACATCAGCACTCATGCGCCCTGCCATTAACTTGCACGATTTTAGGGCGATGGCCCGCCGTAAACTGCCTCAGATCGCTTTCGACTTTATCGATGGCGGTGCTGACGACGAGCTTGGCATGGTGCGCAATCGCGAAGCCTTCAGCGACTATCAACTACTGCCACGCTACCTCAATGACGTGACCACTCGCGATCAATCCATCACCTTGTTTGGTAGAAAGTACTCGAGCCCGATCGGCATTTCGCCTACCGGGATGGCCGGCTTGTTTCGGGTGGGCGCCGACAGCATGCTTGCTGCAGCAGCAAAAAAAGCGAATGTGCCCTTCTTGTTATCAAGCGCCAGCAATTTCAAAATTGAAGATGCCGCAAAAATTGCCCCAGACAATGTGTGGTTTCAAATGTATGCCACCAGCGATCACCGTATCAATATGGATTTAGTGCGTCGCGCGCGCGAAACCGGTGTGGGAGTCTTAGTCATTACAGTAGACGTGCCCGTTAATTCAAACCGCGAACGCAATCGCCGTAACGGTTTTACGCGGCCATTTCGTATGACGCCCTCGATCATGCTCGATACCTTAAGCCGCCCGGGGTGGTTGTTGCAGTACCTCAAGTCGGGCGGTATGCCGATGATGAGTAACTGGCAGCCTTACGCGCGCGAAGGCGCCAACGCCGATGAAGTCGCCGACCTGTACGGCACGTTAACGCCCGCACCGATGACGACTTGGGAGACCGTGACTGCCATTCGTCGCGAGTGGGAAGGACCGTTAGTGATCAAAGGTATCTTGCATCCAGACGACGCTGTGCAGTCAACTGAGCACGGGTTGGACGGCGTCATCGTTTCAAATCACGGGGCTCGACAATTAGACGCAGCGCCATCGCCGATTGCAATGCTGGCTGCCATTCGTGCTGCGGTGGGTGACCGAATGACCGTGATGCTCGACAGCGGCATACGCCGCGGTTCAGATGTCATCACAGCAAAATGCCTGGGCGCAGAGGCATGCTTTTTTGGCCGCCCCACGCTCTATGCCGTCGCAGCTTTAGGTCAAGAAGGAGCCGATCAAGTTTTTGCCATCATGCGCCGCGAAATTGATGCTGTGTTGACGCAAATTGGCTGTGGCAGTTTTAATGCTTTGACCGAGAAATTTTTGCATCGCAAAGCGTAAAACATCACTGAAGCGAAATCTTGGCGTCTTGAATCACCTGCGACCAACGCGCCGTGTCTTGGGCAATCTTTTGAGTGAAGTCGGCGGCGCTGCCCCCGACGGCCTCGATACCCGCGCCCGCTAATTGCTGCACGACCCCAGGGTCTTTGAGCGCTTGATTGAGCGCCAGATTCAACTTTGACACGATCTCGGGTGCTAAGCCGGCAGGGCCAAACACGCCAAACCAGGTCAGGGAAACATAGCCCGGTAAATCTTGCGCAATCACAGGCACGTCTGGTACGAGAATCGAGCGCTCAAGCGCCGAGATACCCAATGCCCTAACCTTGCCATCGCGCACATGCGGATAGGCCGATGAGAAGCTATCGAACAGCACATCGAGTCGACCCGCCATCAAATCTGGCATAGCCAAAGCAGTCCCTTTGTAAGGGACATGCGTGATCTTGATCCCAGCCATCGCCTGAAACCGCTCACCGGATAGGTGCGGAATACCACCCGTACCCGCCGAACCAAAATTGAGTTTCCCCGGATTTTGTTGCGCATACTGAATAAATTCTTTAACGGTCTTAGCCGGCGAAGACAAGGGCACGATCATCATCGACGGCGACTGTGCCGCGTAGCTAATCGGTGTGAAATCTTTAGTGGGATTAAAGGGCGTTGCAGGATTAAGCAAAGGCCCCAGCACGTGTGTGCTGTTGGTAGACAACAAAAGCGTATAACCATCTGGCGCTGCTTTAGCGGCCATCTCAGCGCCGATCATGCCCGCCGCCCCGCCTTTATTATCGATGACGATTGTCTGGTTAAGCTCCGCAGAAAACTTCTGCACAATGATTCGACCAACAATGTCGGTCCCGCCGCCAGCCGGAAACGGAACGATCAGTCTGAGGGGTCGGTTTGGGTAGGCGGTTTGTGCGCTCACCGCTTGTAAACAAAATAGGCCCAAGACCAAAAATAGCTTACCGATGTTTTTCATTAGAAATCCTTCATCCTTAAGTTTCCATCCGAATTAGACTACTTTTTGGAGCTACCCACACCTTGAGGCCTTTACCGCTAAAATGGCTTTGTTGGTGCTCGCTGCTTGGTTCACAGGCAGCAGTTCAACGGGAAGCAGAAAAATATCGCGGTATCGCTGAGATATTTAGCCTGCGCTGCCCCCGCAACGGTCAAGCGAACAAGCCTCACCGCTTTGCTTCTGTCACGCTAGCCACTGGTCGTCTGAACAAACGACTGGGAAGGCGACAGAGGTTGTTTTCGTTAGCCCGGATACCGGCCAACAAGGTTGCGCGCTGTCTTCAGACACCGCGCTTAAACGCTCAAGAGTCGTCGGGGATGGCGGCTTCGGGTGCTGCTGTGATTGTGGATCTTGCCACATGACTCAAGTCGTGCGCAGTGAATTTATTTTAGGCGGTCAAAAAAGCGGTAAGTCACGTCGCGCGGAGGCGCTTGCGCAGAACTGGCTCGCAAGCGGGCCACCACATACGGCAATCTTAATCGCAACGGCACAAGCCTTTGATAACGAGCTGCGCGCACGTATTGAACGTCACCGACAAGATCGTTTATTGCGCGTGCCGGGCATGGTCACAATCGAAGAGCCGTTCGCACTTTCTGCGGCCATCACACAGCACAGTGCACCCAATACACTCATCGTGGTCGATTGCCTCACGCTTTGGCTGACCACTCAGCTGATGCCGCCGGTATTTGACGCGCCTCAACTCGGTCTTGCCACCGACTCACCCGCGGCTCTTGTGGCCTGGCAAACGCTCGCCACTGAGCTTTGTACAGCAATCAAACACGCGCAAGGACCGATCATCTTGGTGGGTAACGAAATCGGCTTAGGTGTGATCCCATTAGGCAAAGACGTACGCGCGTTTGTCGATGCGCTTGGCTTACTCAATCAAAGCGTTGCTGCCGTATGCGAGCGCGTGACCTTAATGAGCGCTGGCTTACCGTTAGCACTCAAAGGGACACTTTAAAAGTGAACGCTGTGACTCACGCCGCCCCTCGCTTGAAACGTCTCGCGACACTGCTGTTACTGGCGCTGCTGGCCTTGGCCGTACACACTGCCCGAGCACAGTATTCTGTCACCGATGATCGAGGGATCGCTAACCACTGGAGCAAGCCCCCCGAGCGCGTGATTACCTTATTGCCCTCGTTAACCGAAACTGTTTGTGCGCTGGGTGAGTGCGCGCGCTTAGTCGGCGTCGATCGCTACTCAAATTGGCCCACGTCAGTCATGGCCCTGCCGGAGCTCGGCGGTGGCCTGGATCCAAAAATCGAGGCAATCGTTGCGTTGGCGCCAGACGTTATTTTTACTGCGCAATCTTCGCGCGGCGCTCAAAAGCTTGAAGATCTTGGCTTAAAAGTGGTGGCCCTCGAACCTAAAAGTCACGCGGATGCAAAACGAGTCTTAGACAAAATTGCGCAAACGCTAGGTTTGAACCCAGAGCACGCGCAACAACTTTGGCTAGCGACCGAGCAAGCTGTGGCTGCAACCGCACGAACCTTGCCTGCGAGCACTCACACCCTTCGGGTTTATATTGAGGTGAACCGCGCGCCTTTCGGTGCAGGCCCAACGTCTTTTATCGGTGAAACGTTGACACGCTTAGGCGCGCAAAATATTTTGTCCACAAGCTTAGGACCGTTTCCTCGCGTCAATCCCGAATTCGTTGTCCGCGCACAACCCAGCGTCATCATGATTAGCAAACGCGATCTGCCAGAGATGCTCCTGCGCCCAGGGTGGGCCGCGATGCAGGCAATCAAAGAGAATCGCGTCTGTGCGTTTGCCCCCGCAGAGCAAGATGTCTTGGTGCGCCCGGGACCACGGCTCGCCGAGGCGGCAACGCTGATGGCTACTTGCCTAAAGAGATTCGCGCCATGAACGCGTCGCTACCCGACACGCACTCTTCACAACACTCGCGCGCGCTGTGCTCTGCTTGGCTGTTGGCGCTGCTGTGTGTCGTTGTCTTGCTCGCCGGCTTGTGTGTTGGCAGCACGGGCGTCGAGCCCCTGTGGCGCTTGTTGGCCGACCCAATTGCCGCTCAAATTATTTGGGATATTCGCGCGCCACGCACCTTAGGTGCACTGCTCGCCGGCGCCTTGCTCGGCCTTGCCGGTGCCATCGCGCAAGGGCTCTTTCGCAACCCACTGGCAGATCCCTTTTTGCTTGGTAGCGCCTCGGGCGCCTCCGCTGCAGTCGCACTTGCTTTGGCGGGCTTTGGCATATCTCCACTTGCCACACAATGGTTGCTCAGGCTGGGCCTGACCGCCGCGGCCTTCACGGGCGCGGTGCTCGCCGTCTTTCTGACCCTGAGTCTGGCCCGCGGGGTGCAGCACACCTTACGCCTGTTATTGGCCGGCGTTGTCGTGGGTGTGGTCTTAGGAGCCTTCACGTCTTTTTTGTCGTTAACGCACCCAGATATTTTACAAGTAATGCAAGCGTTTATGCTGGGCTCGACAGGTTTTGTAGGTTGGTCGGCTTGCGCCATCATGGGCATCGTATGGCTGGCCTGTAGCGCGGCAGGACGCGGCCTTTCAAAAGCCTTAGATGGCCTGGCGTTAGGCGAGGCCACTGCCCAAAGCCTCGGGCTGCCCTTGAGACCGCTACGCACAGCCTTAATTGCCACACTTGCGCTCGCAACGGGCACGGCGGTTGCCCAAACTGGCTTGATTGCTTTTGTGGGGTTAGCCGCTCCGCATCTTGTGCGCGCACTTGTCAAAACAAGTCACGCGTGGCTGTTGCCCCTGGCCAGCCTGATGGGTGCCGCGCTGTTATCGCTTGCAGATCTGCTGGCGCGGGGCTTGCTTGCTCCGCAAGAATTACCCGTTGGCGTGCTGACCGCGCTCTTGGGAGGCGGCTATTTAATGTGGCTGATGCATCGCCGAGGGCCCACGCATGAGTGACCCGCGCCCGACACACCAAACAGCTGTCGCAGCCTTAGAAGTGAGAAACTTAGGCGTGACGCTCGGTCAGCATCCCGTGCTGCAGGGGCTGAATCTGAAGCTACCTCAGGGGCGCTGGAGCGCGATCGTCGGCCCCAATGGCGCGGGCAAATCAACACTGCTGCAGGCCTTGGCAGGTGTCTTGCCTTACCGCGGTGACATATACCTGTTCGAGCAAGCATTGGACAGCTTTACCGCGCAGCACCGCGCACGCCAAGTTGCCTGGCTTGCTCAAGGCTCGGTGCAAAGCGCTGACGACCTGACGGTCTATGATGTCGCGATGCTTGGTCGACTGCCGCATCAATCGTGGCTTGGCGGGCCCAGCCACGCGGATCATGTTGCCACCGAACAGGCGTTACGGCTTACGCAAGCGTGGCCTTGGCGCCAACGCGCGCTAGGCACGCTGTCAGGCGGTGAAAAACAACGCGTCTTGCTTGCCAGATTGCTAGCCGTCGATGCTGATATTCTATTAATGGACGAACCCTTAGCCAACCTTGACCCACCCCATCAGGTTGACTGGCTGTTATTGGTTCGTCATTTAGTCGCCTGTGGAAAAACCGTCGTGAGCGTCTTGCATGAGGTCACGCTCGCACTGTACGCAGACGAATTAATTGTGATGGCTGGCGGCACAATCCAACACACAGGCACCCGCGACGACCCCGTCTTACACCGCACAATCGAAAGCGTTTTTGACTACCGCATCGCCATTGAGGCTCTCGGCACCGGCTGGGTAGCTTTACCCAAACTTCTTTAAGACAGGAAAACTGAATATGCAGATCGTGACCCCTCCAACCGAAAAGCCCTACGAAAAATCGACCGGTGAACGTCGAGGCTTATTAATCATCAACACCGGCGATGGTAAAGGCAAAAGCACCGCAGCCTTCGGCTTAGCAATGCGTGCGCACGGACGCGGCAAGGTGGTCAAGATTTTTCAATTTATGAAAGTGCCGAGCGCGCGCTTTGGCGAGCACCGCGTCTTTGAACAACTCAACGTGCCAATCGAAGGCCTGGGCGATGGCTTTAGCTGGAAGAGCCAAGACCTTGAGCACTCTGCTCAGCTCGCGCGCGATGGCTGGGCTAAAGCCAGCGAAGCAATTTTAAGTGGCGAATACTTTATGGTAACGCTCGACGAGCTCACCTATCCGATTACTTTTGGCTGGATACCGCTCGAAGAGGTCTTGCAAACTTTGCGTTCGCGCCCGCCAGAGGTTCACGTCGTCGTCACGGGGCGCCGCTGTCCGGCAGAGATCATTGAAATCGCCGACACCGTCACCGAGATGACGTTGATCAAACACGCGTTCGATGCCGGCATCCCCGCACAGCGTGGAATCGAAGATTGATTGCTGCGGCTCTCATGCTAAGAATCCCTCTGAAGCTCGGTGCACGTGCCACTCTAATCATCTGCGGAGCAAGGCGCGGCCTTGCCAAGGGTGTGGCTAAATGACCGCACGCTGCCTCATGGTGTTAGGGATAACAAGCGGCGCGGAAAGCTTGTTAGCCCGCACCCTAGACACCGTCTTTGACGGCTTGGCCGACTGCCTCGAGCGCAACAGCACGCCCGGCTTTCTGCAAGCCTTAATCGCTGACTGACCGAAGGGCTAAAAAAATGACCTTTGCACTCCCTGTACTGACAGACCTCGATGACGCTGCACGCGCCCGTCAGTTACAAAGCAAACTCGATCACAAAACTAAACCTCGCGGCTCCTTGGGTCAGCTAGAGACGCTTGCGCTGCAGCTTGGGCTGCTTTTGCAAACCGACTCACCCACGCTGCAAGCGCCGCAGCTTGTGGTCTTTGCGGGTGATCATGGTTTAGCCAAGCACGGCGTGTCGGCTTATCCAAGCGAGGTAACCTGGCAGATGGTTGAAAACTTTTTAACGGGCGGTGCGGCGGTGAACGTGCTAGCGCGCCAACATGGCTTAGCGCTTACCGTCGTCGATTGCGGTGTCAATCATGATTTTGCGCCTCAACCAGGCTTACACACTTGCAAAATCGCTTACGGCACTGCCGACTCCTCGGCGCAAGCAGCAATGTCTACAGACCAGTGTGCTCAAGCCCTTTCAAACGGACGCAAGTTGATTAGAGCCTTGCCTGGTAATGTGCTGTTGCTGGGTGAAATGGGCATCGGTAATACCTCAGCGGCATCACTGCTGCTTGCGCGTTTAGCCCACTTACCGCTCGAGCAATGTACGGGGGCCGGCACCGGCCTAAACGCACCAGCGCTACGGCGTAAAACACAAATTTTACAAAGCGTGCTAACCAAACACGCTGACGCAAACGCACCGCTGCAGGCGCTTGCTGCGTTTGGTGGGTTTGAAATCGCCACCATGGTGGGCGCTATTTTCGAGGCGAGCGCCAGCAATCGGGTGATCGTCATCGACGGCTTTATTACAAGCGCCGCAGTATTCGTTGCGAGCCAACTCGACCCCTTAGTACTACAGCGCTGCGTATTTGCGCATCGGTCAGACGAGCGCGGGCACGCGCTGCTGCTGACACACTTAAACACCAGGCCCCTACTGGATTTGCAGCTGCGCTTAGGCGAAGGCTCGGGTGCGGCGCTAGCCTGGCCCTTGCTGGTTTCAGCCTGCGACCTGCTGAATCACATGGCTAGCTTCGCCTCAGCGGGGGTCGCTGAGGCACCTTGAGTACACGTGGTACACAAAACGATAAGGGGTATCTGTGAGACAACCTGTGCGTCACTATTTGCTCGCTCTACAGTACTTCACCCGCATCCCTCTGCCTGAAGGTGTCGCACGCTGGGTGGGCTTTAATGCAACGCTGCAACAAGCCAGCCTGGCGCATTTTCCGGGCGTTGGCTGCTTGGTGGGCGCGGCGACCGGCGCCCTGTTTTATATGGTTGCTCTTTGGCTGCCGCTCACCAGCGTGTCGCCCTGGCTGGCTGCCTGCTTAAGCACGGTTTTGAGCGTGATGCTGACGGGCGCATTTCATGAAGATGGGCTAGCGGACACCTCGGATGGCTTGGGCGGCATGGTGGCGCGCGCTCGGGCACTCGAAATCATGAAAGACTCACGTATTGGTAGCTACGGCGCTGTCGCGCTTGTGTTGGCGATCACCACCAAACTTGCCCTCTTGACGATGCTCGGGCAAATTGATTTTGCTCTGGCGGCCTGGAGCCTGTTTGCAGCGCACGTTTGCTCACGGGTGATGCCTTTACTGATTGCCGCACGGTTAAGCAACGTGGGCGATGACCTCACTACAAAAACCAAACCTCTGGCAAACAAGGTCTCGCGTCAGACCCTGTTTGTCGCATTGGTGTGGTTGTTGCTCGCTTACCTACTGTTCAGCAGTCAGCATGCAGCCATACTTTTGCTATGGGCCACCGGCTGTAGCCTGTGCGCGTGGTGGCTGATGCTGCGCTTACTGACTAAACGCTTAAATGGCTTTACCGGTGACACACTGGGCGCGACCCAACAAGTGTGTGAGTTGGCTTTTTATCTGGGTATTTTGCTGGGCTTACCAAGATGAAGCTTTGGCTCGTTCGTCACGCGCAACCTCTCATTCAAAAGGGCCTTTGCTACGGCCAACTCGATGTCGCGGCAGATCACGAGGCCACGCAACGAGCCGCCAAGTCTCTCGCGCCGCTGCTACCCGACAAACTGACACTTTATAGTTCAGGTCTGAAAAGGACTCAACAACTTGCATGCGCCCTACAAGAACAGTGCCCGGCACAGTCCTTTGAGGTCGACACCCGCTTACAGGAAATGAATTTTGGGCGCTGGGAGGGTGTCGCCTGGAATAGGATTCCTAAAGCCGCCTTTGACGCGTGGACGCAAGAGTTCGACACCCACCGCTTTGGCGGCGCAGAAAGCGTACGAGACTTACTTTTACGGGTCAATCAGTCTCTTCTTAACA
>CAMBZR010000026.1 GCA_945872285.1 Bordetella parapertussis
GAGCAGACCAAGGATCGAGCATTTTTTGATGGTCTGACAAAGTTACCAAATCGGTATTTGCTTGAAGATCGACTTAAGATCGCGATTAATAATAGCAAGCGTAATTTGAGTTGTTGCGCGTTGATGTTTATGGATATGGATTCGTTTAAAGGCTTAAACGATCAGCACGGCCACGTACTGGGCGATGTGGTGTTGCGCGAGGCCGCCTCGCGATTGTTAGGCTGTGTGCGAGACGTAGATACTGTTGCCCGTTTTGGCGGCGATGAGTTTGTGGTGGTCTTGAATCAGCTGCATAACGACCTTGATTACTCGATCGAAACCGCTCGCCGGATCGCGGAAAAAATGCGTGTAGCCTTGGCCTTGCCATATATGCTCAACCAATCAGCGGGCGAGGATGCACCCAAGATGAAGCGTGCGAATCGCAAAGAACGTTACCCTTCAGAAGAGCGTGAAATCGTGTACCAAGGCGGTACAAGCATTGGGGTTGTGATATTTTTGGGCGATGCGACCGAGCAGCTAGATCTTTTTGCGCAGGCCGACAAGGCAATATACCAAGCCAAAAAATCTGGTGGTAACAAAGTGTGCTTTTATGCCGACAGCCAGAACAGCCGCAGCCCGCTGACTGAGGCGGCCTAAGATTTTTGCCTAGGAGTTCTTAACCGCAGCGATTGAATAGACATACCCACCCCTTGGTCGTGTCTGTAGGACTACGGCCCCTTTATGAAAATGCACGCGTCAAAGCCAACCCAATTGTCGTTGCCAAAAACCAAAAGTTGAATTGAGAGTGAAACTCTTCGCGATTTCGGCGGGAAGGACTCAACATCGTCAGTGCTGAAACCACTAGCGCTGAGATCGCAGCACTTACTGGTGCAACGATTAAATCAAAGCTGTTTTTGCTAAAAGAAAATGTTACGACAGCACAAGCGACCAACAGAATTAAAGTAACTATTGTTTTTGATTTCACGAACATCTCCTATTTAATCCAATACCTTCGGAATAAAGAAAATAATAGGCGAAGGGCGAGACAATTAAAACAACCCCACTGTGCCCCCACCCTCATAAAGCGCCCGCTTCACTCTGCTGGGCTATGCACTGTATTTTGCTCAAACGATGCTGCCCCCGGTTGAAAACGGTCGGGAACTGGTGCGTTGATCACTTGGAAAACACCCCCCTTTGTTTTCTGCGTAAAAAGTATGGGGGGCCTCTGCAATGTAGCGCTCGACCACTTCGGCAAACGTGGTGTTTTCGGCTAAAGCAACACTGGTGTACGAACCCTTATCGATTTGGGTTTCGATGTGCCTCGCCCAGCGCTCAGCGTCTTGGCGGGTTTGAAAAGACTTACTGACCGCTGGTTGTCCTTTGCGTACGATTCTTGCCTGCCAGACGCCATTGCGATTGCGCACTGATGCCATTTTCCTGCTCCATTTGGACAGGAAGTGGACACAACCAAGCTAAACCAACCTAAGGCATTGAAATCAAAGTAGTTCTACGAGTTCTCAACCGCCTTGACCATATCCTCAATCACCTTCTTCGCATCGCCAAACACCATCATGGTTTTGTCCATGTAGAAGAGTTCGTTGTCTAGGCCGGCATAGCCAGAGGCCATTGAGCGCTTATTGACGATAATCGTTTTGGCTTTGTAGGCTTCTAAGATTGGCATGCCTGCGATAACTGACTTGGGGTCATTTTTTGCGGCAGGGTTCACCACGTCATTGGCACCCAACACTAACACCACATCGGTTTGCGCAAATTCGCTGTTGATGTCTTCCATCTCAAACACTTGATCGTAGGGGACTTCAGCCTCAGCCAGCAGCACGTTCATGTGACCAGGCATACGACCGGCAACAGGGTGAATCGCGTACTTTACGATCACACCGTGTTCGGTCAATTTTTCAGCCAACTCTTTCAAGGCATGCTGTGCACGCGCGACCGCCAACCCGTAGCCAGGAACAATCGTGACGGTTTCGGCGTTGGTCAGCAAAAAGGCGGCATCATCAGAGCTGCCTGAGCGCACGTTTCGCTGCTCTTGACCACCTGCCGCCGCACCGCTGTCGCTCGCGCCGCCAAAGCCACCTAAAATCACGTTAAAGAACGAACGGTTCATTGCCTTACACATGATGTAAGACAAGATCGCGCCTGAAGAGCCCACCAGCGAGCCAGCAATAATCAGCATCGGGTTATTCAAAGAAAAACCAATACCGGCAGCAGCCCAGCCCGAGTAGCTGTTAAGCATCGACACCACAACCGGCATATCCGCACCACCAATCGGGATGATGATCAGCACGCCCAACACAAAGGCGATCAGGGTCATGATCACAAACGGTGTCCAACTTTGTGTGGCCATAAACCAGGCGCCGCACCCTAGCATCACAAGCGCTAAGGCCAAGTTAAACAAGTGTTGCCCCGGAAACGACACCGGTGCCCCATGAAACAGCCTGAACTTATATTTACCTGACAATTTGCCAAACGCAATCACTGAGCCCGAAAACGTAATTGCGCCCACAAAGGTCCCAATAAACAACTCAAGGCGATTGCCCACGGGTATCGGTTGCCCCGCTGCAGCCACGACCTTAAAGGCCTCTGGCTCAGCAACAATCGCAACTGCGATGGCAACAGCGGCCAAACCAATCATGCTGTGCATGAAGGCAACCAGCTCAGGCATTTTGGTCATCTCAACACGTTTGGCCATGAGGGTGCCAACCGTGCCGCCGATCAGCAAGCCTAACAAGACCCAGCCTAAGCCCGCGACCGTGCGCGCTTCGTTCACTGAACCGACGATCAGGGCCGCCGTCGTCAACACCGCGATCACCATTCCGATCATGCCAAAGGCGTTACCTAAGCGCGAAGTGGTGGGGTGAGACAAGCCCTTAAGTGCCTGAATAAAACAGACTGAAGCAACCAAGTACAACAGCGTGACAACATTGATCGAAATCATGCTTTGCCCCCAGCTGCGTGGGCATCATCGGTTTTTGCCTTCGGTGCTTTTTTCTTAAACATTTCAAGCATTCGGCGTGTGACTAAAAAACCGCCAAACACGTTCACCGCTGCAAGTGCCACGGCAAATACGCCCATGCCGCGCGCCAAGCCGCCTTCGGTGAGCGCGGCCGCGAGCATGGCGCCCACGATCACAATCGCTGAGATCGCGTTGGTCACGGCCATCAAGGGCGTATGCAAGGCGGGGGTAACGTTCCAGACCACGTGGTAGCCCACATAAATGGCCAGAACAAAAATAATCAGATTGACAAGGGTGGGGCTAAGCGCATCCATTATTTCTTCCGTAAGTTTTGGCCGCCTTCGCAGACCAGACAGGCTTGAACAATATCGTCATCACGCGCAATCGCGAGCTTGCCTTCTTTGTCGATAATGAGCTTTAAGAAGTCAAGCAGATTGCGGGCATAGAGGGCCGAAGCATCTGTGGCGATCATGCCAGGTAGATTGGTGAGACCAACCAAGGTGACACCGTTTTCTTGCACAACCATGCCTTTTTGTGACAAGGGGCAGTTGCCGCCCCGCTCAACGGCTAAGTCAATAATGACTGAACCAGGTTTCATGGCGCGTACGGTGTCGGCCGAGATCAAGGTGGGGGCAGGGCGGCCTGGGATCAGTGCGGTGGCGATGACCAGATCAGCTTGCTTGCAACGCTCGGATACCAACACGGCCTGTCGCGTCATCCAGCTTGCCGGCATGGGGCGCGCGTAACCGCCAACGCCTTTCGCGATTTCTCGCTCTTCGTCGGTTTCAAAGGGAACGTCAATAAATTTTGCACCCAGCGACTCGACTTGCTCTTTGGCGGCGGGGCGCACATCAGAGGCTTCAACTACAGCACCCAAGCGCTTGGCTGTCGCAATCGCCTGCAAGCCTGCAACGCCTGTACCTAAAATCACAACGCGAGCGGCTTTGATCGTGCCGGCCGCGGTCATCATCATCGGAAACATGCGGCCGTAGTAATGCGCGCCAAGCAGCACGGCTTTGTAGCCGGCCAGGTTGGCTTGCGATGACAGCACATCTAAGCTTTGAGCGCGGGTGGTACGCGGCGCGGCTTCAAGTGCAAAGGCGGTCAAGCCTGCCTGCGCCATGGCGTCAAGACCTTCGGCGTCAAAGGGATCGAGCATGCCCGCTAACGCGGTGCCAGCTTTAATTAAAGGCAACTCGGCAGCGCTAGGTGCCCGCACTTTGAGAATGAGTTCGGCATCAAAGGCCTGTGCCGCATTGGCGAGCGTGGCGCCCGCTTGCGCGTAGGCCTCGTCGCTAAAATGCGCGGCCAGGCCAGCGTCGTGTTCAACGAAGACTTGGTGGCCTGCTGCCACGTACTTTTTGACCGTTTCCGGCGTTGCCGAAACCCGTGTCTCTTGATCGCGGGTTTCGCGCGGGATGCCAATGCGCATCGACTTCTCCGAAGGTAATATCTATGAGTCGCGAGTGTACCTGTTTTGACCCCTCAGCTTGTTGAATCAAGCCTGAAAACCCTTCGGTTTTCTGAGAAACTGTCATTTGTGGCATACCCCGTCGCCAGCCAAGGCAGTGGCGAATGAAGCGACTACAATTTGGCATATGGATTCTTTAGTGCCTATGCGCCCCACGGGGGCTAAAAAGCGAGTCGTAGTCGGCATGTCTGGCGGAGTCGACTCGTCAGTCACGGCCTGGCTACTTAAAGAACAAGGCTATGAAGTCATCGGCCTGTTCATGAAAAACTGGGAAGAGGACGACGATTCAGAGTACTGCTCAACTCGGCAAGACTGGCTGGATGCCGCAAGCGTGGCCGACGTGGTTGGGGTTGATATCGAAGCCGTGAACTTTGCAGCCGAATACAAAGACCGAGTCTTTGCCGATTTTTTGCGCGAGTATTCAGCTGGGCGCACGCCTAATCCTGACGTTTTATGCAACGCAGAGATCAAATTTAAGGCTTTTTTAGATCATGCAATGACGTTGGGCGCTGACCACATCGCCACCGGTCACTATGCCCGGGTGCGCGCGGTGCAAGGTCCAAGCGGGTCGCGCTATCAGTTGCTTAAGGCGCTTGACCACACCAAAGATCAAAGCTATTTTTTGCATCGTTTGAATCAAGCGCAGTTAGCGCGCACCTTGTTTCCGCTTGGCGAAATCACTAAAAACGAAGTGCGTCGACTGGCACACACGCTCGGGCTACCCAACGCAGCTAAAAAAGATTCAACCGGAATTTGTTTCATTGGCGAACGACCGTTTCGCGAATTTTTAAATCGGTATTTGCCAACCGACCCGGGTCCGATCGTGACGCCAAGCGGTGAAAGGGTGGGCACCCATCACGGGTTGTCGTTTTATACGCTGGGTCAGCGCAAAGGTTTGGGTATCGGTGGAGTAAAAGGCCAGCAGCAGGCTGACGGTACAGGTCCGGTTTGGTATACGGCGCGCAAAGAGATGGCCTCGAACACGCTGCATGTCGTTCAGGGACATGATCACCCTTGGTTGCTCTCGCAAACGCTGCAAGCGGGTCAAGTTAGCTGGATCGATGAGCAAGCGCCTCAGGGTGGAGCCTATGCTGCAAAAACCCGTTACCGACAAGCCGATGCAAGTTGCGTGCTCACTGCCCCGCCTGTTGACGTGGCTCTGTCGGTGATGTATCCCTCGGGCGCCGCCGGCGCAGATCCAGACCCCGCTCGATTTTTATTGACGTTTGCCGAGCCGCAATGGGCGGTCACACCGGGGCAGTCTGCTGTTTTATACGATGGCGATATCTGCCTGGGTGGCGGTATTATTCTTTGACGGCAAGCTATTGCGTCGCGTGCTAAAAGAGCGTTATTAACAAGAACCCGACGCGGGCTTTAGCGTTAAACCTTAAGGGCAAACATGCGCAACGTTTATCGCGAAGATCACGAACAGTTTCGTACGCAGGTGCGTCGGTTTGTCGAAAAAGAAATCACCCCTTTTTATGCGCAATGGGAAGAGCAGGGCCTGGTGCCTAAGTCGGTTTGGCGCAAGGCGGGGGCCGAGGGCCTGTTAAATCCGATGTTGCCCGAGCCCTTTGGTGGTGGAGGGGATTTTGGGCATTCAGCAGTATTAATGGAAGAATTTGGCCGCGCTAATTGCTTGAGCGTGGCGTTTCCGCTGCATTCAGATATTGTTGCGCCTTACATTTTTACCTATGGCACTGCGGCACAAAAAGAGCGATGGCTACCCGGCATGGTAAGCGGCGACTTAATTGGCGCGATCGCCATGACCGAACCGGGTACAGGCAGTGATCTTAAAGCGGTACGCACCCGTGCAGTGTTAGACGGTGAGCATTATGTGTTGAATGGGCAAAAGACTTTTATTTCAAACGGACAAAATGCGGGTGTTGTCATCGTGATCGCTAAAACCGATCCGGCAGCTGGGGCCAAAGGGATTTCACTGCTCGTGGTCGAAGAAGGTATGCCTGGTTTTAAACGGGGTCGTAACCTTAAAAAGATTGGGTTGCACGCGCAAGACACCTCTGAACTTTTTTTTGAAGACGTGCGAGTGCCACGCACGAATTTATTGGGTGAAGAGAATCTGGGCTTTAAATATTTGATGCAAGAGCTCGCCCAAGAGCGCCTGGTGATCGCCGTGCGAGCGGCCGCTTCCATTGAAGCGTTTTTGGCGCGTACCATTATGTACACCCGAGATCGCAAAATCTTTGGTAACTCAGTGCTGTCCTACCAAAATACGCGCTTTAAGCTTGCCGAGGCGAAGGCACAGTGCGCCATGTTGCGCAGCTTTGTTGACGATTGTTTGGCGTCGCACTTCAAACGCGAACTTACCCCCGAGCGGGCCGCGATGGCCAAGCTTAACGCTACCGAGATGCAAGGGCGTTTACTCGATGAGTTTTTGCAGCTGCATGGGGGTTATGGCTATATGTCTGAATATCAGATTGGCGGGGCTTGGGTCGACGCTCGCGTAGGCCGCATCTATGGTGGCAGCAGCGAGGTCATGAAAGAGATTATCGCCAGAACGCTTGAGCGCGATCTCGATTTGCCGGGCTGAGCTAAGCCCCAAAGGCCGTTCTCCTTAAGTGCAAGGGGTCGGCTCGCGTGCCACAATCACTCAGGCGGCGGGCGGTTTGGTCTCAAGAAAGCTTTGACGGCTACTCAGTTTTTTATCTAAGCGCGCCAAATTAGGGTGAGTGCTGCGCCAGTCGATGTGGGCAAAGCGCAAATCCAAATAGCCCAAGACACACCCGACGGCGATATCGGCCAGCGTGAAGCCTACGCCCATGCAGAAGCTTTGCTCGCCCAGACCGGTTTCCATGGCAGTTAGGGCTGCGTCTATTTTGCCGTACTGGCGCTCGATGGTCTCGGGGCTTTGCTGAGCAACAGGGCGCTTTAATTCCATCACAATCGCGATGCTGGCATCCAGTGTGCCATCTGCGAGAGCTTCCCAGCATTTGACTGCGGCGCGCTCTTTACCGCTTTTAGGGATCAGGCTGCCAACCGGCGATAGCGTATCTAAGTATTCAACAATGACACGCGAGTCAAAGAGGGCGCTGCCATCGTCCATGACCAGGCACGGTACCTTTCCTAGAGGGTTGTGCTCTTGAATCCGAGTGTCTGGCGCCCAAACATTGCCGTCTTCTAGCTGGTAGTCGAGCTTTTTTTCAATGAAGACGACGCGAACTCTACGAACGTAGGGGCTGGTGGGCGAAGAAAGCAGTTTCATAAAGAGGATGGTGCAAAACAGTTTGGAGTAAAAAGTGATACTGAAAAAGTGATCTCGAGGGTAATCAGGCGGGGATTATTAGCAAAAAAGTCTGTTTTTTCGGGTTGGCGCGATCTAAGTCAGTCACACATCTAGTTAAACCCGCAGCGTTTTCCAAAACCTGCACGGTGGTCAAGTGTAAGGCACACTTGGCTAATTAGCGTATACACCGAGGTGATAAACTGATACCTTAGAAATCTGTTGTTTTTTGGCAATACCCCACTACTTAGACCTATATGAAAACTAACCTTGCGTTGAATGCTTTGAACGCCGTGTCGCCACTTGACGGGCGTTATGCCTCGCGTTGTGAGCTTTTGCGCCCACTGTTGTCGGAGGCCGGTTTTATGGCACACCGGGTCGAGGTCGAGGTTGCCTGGCTGATCGGCTTATCAGAGGCCCGGTTGACCGAGCTCAAGCCTTTTTCTGCTGACGCACGTAGTCGCCTGCAACAATTGGTGACAAACTTCTCTGAAGCCGACGCCGAGCGTATCAAACAGATCGAACGCGTCACGAACCACGACGTCAAGGCCGTTGAGTACTGGCTAAAAGAGCAAGTGACCGGCGTTGCAGAGCTTGAGGCTGCAGGCGAGTTTATTCACTTTGCCTGCACCTCTGAAGATATCAACAATACGGCGCATGCCCTGATGCTTGGGCGTGCGCGCGATCAGGTGCTTGTGCCTCAGTTGCAACAAGTCCTCGCAAGCGTGCAGCACATTGCGCACACTCAGGCTGCGCAGCCAATGCTTGCGCGCACCCATGGCCAACCCGCCACGCCCACAACACTGGGCAAAGAGTTTGCAAACGTCGCTGCTCGTTTGCGTGCGGCGATCGCTAATATTGAGGCGGTGGTGCCTCTTGCCAAACTCAACGGTGCGACCGGTAATTACAATGCGCACCTGTCAGCGTATCCTGAAATTGACTGGCAAGGCTTTAGCGCGCAGGTTCTGGGCGGGCTCGGGCTTAAGCAAAACGCGCATACGATTCAGATCGAACCGCACGACTGGATGGCTGCGTTGTTTGATGCCGTGGCGCGCACCAATACGATCTTGATCGATTTAAACCGTGACATCTGGGGCTATATCGCCCTTGGTTTTTTTAAGCAACGCTTAAAAGACGGCGAGGTCGGTTCGTCGACCATGCCGCATAAGGTCAACCCAATTGATTTTGAAAACGCAGAGGGTAACTTAGGTCTAGCCAACGCGTTGCTGCGGCATTTATCTGAGAAGCTACCGATTTCGCGTTGGCAGCGTGACCTGACCGATTCAACGGTGTTGCGTAATTTAGGCGTCGCACTTGGTTATTGCCTGGTGGCCTACGACGCGTGCCTGCGAGGTCTGGGTAAGCTCGAAGTCAACGCTGCGGCGATTGATGCTGATTTAGATCGTTGTTGGGAGGTCTTGGCCGAGCCTATTCAGACCGTCATGCGTCGCTATGGGTTGCCCGAACCTTACGAGCAACTTAAAGCGCTGACCCGCGGCAAAGGGATTACCCAAGAGGCCTTGCGAGAGTTTATCTCTGGCTTGGCACTGCCGCTTGAGGTCAAAGAGCGCTTGCTGGCAATGACGCCAAGAAACTACATCGGGTTGGCGCAGACACTTGCTAAAACGGCTTAGTCGCTGTAAAAATCCGGCAAAGAGTCTCTGTCTGTGCTGAAATGTTCCCGCCGTTTAAGCCGGTTTGAGTCGAATACGTTTTTTTATACTGTTAACCCTAAGTTTGATTGAGTCACCATGAAAAAATTGAATGTATTTTTATCGCTCTTTACTGTCGCTTCAGCCTTATTGATGCAGCCTGCGCAGGCGCAGTTTGCCAAGCCAGAAGATGCCGTGAAATACCGGCAATCCGCGTTAACGTTAATGAGTTCGCACTTTGGCCGCATGCAGTCAACGGTTAAGGGTGCGACCCCTTACGATGCGGCTGCCATCAAAGCAAACGTCGAAATCTTGAAAACTCTTTCAGTCTTGCCCTGGGCCGCCTTCCCGACAGGCAGCCAAGCCAACAGCAGCGCCAAGGCTGAAGTCTGGTCAGACGCGGCGGGGTTCAAGCAAGCACAGCAAAAGTTCGAAGGGGCTGTCGTAAAGTTGTCTGAAGTATCAGGCAGCGGCGACCTTGAAAAACTACGCTCAGCCTTTGGCGACGTCGCTGCTAGCTGCAAAGCGTGCCATGACTCATATCGCGTTAAAAAATAACGCCTACAGTTTGTCAGCGTCCTGCGCGCTTTATCTGGTGTCGCTTAGCTCTTCAAGAAGGGCACGACAGCATCGAGGTATTTTTCTGGGATCTCGGTGGGAGCGATGTGCGCCGAGGGCACCAGCGTCAATTTAGCGCCCTTGATGCGCTCGACCAGTGCCTGGCCGCGCACCAGCGGCGTTGACAAATCAGATTCACCAACCACCACAAGCGTAGGCGCTTGGATATTAGCTAAGCGCGGGTATAAATCCAAATCACGAATCGCGGCACAGCAGCCTGAATAGCCATGCGCGGCCAGCGAGAGAGCTGTGTTGCGTACGCGTTTTAATTCGATTGGGTTCTTGGCCACAAAGGCTGGGGTGTAAAAGCGCCCGATTACGCCGTCGATGATGGCGGGCATGCCGCCTTGTTTGAGCGCGGCCATGCGAGCATCCCAGATGGTGGCGTCGAACTCCGCTGCTGTGTGACTGAGCACCACGTGACGCAAGCCCATTGGCCGGCGTGCGGCGAGTTCCATCGCGACCATACCACCTAAAGAGATGCCCCAAAAGTCGTAAGCGGTCAAGCGCGCGGCTGCAATCACGGCCTGTGCGTCGTCAGTCAGCTGCCCTAACGAGTAATCGCCCTGCGGTGCATCAGAGCCGCCGTGGCCCCGCGAGTCGTAACGCACGACATAAAAATCGCGCATCAGCGCACCAAGCACCGGATCCCATAGTGAAAAATCTGTCCCGAGCGAATTGCTGAGCACCAAAGCCGGTAGCGTCGCGTCGCCGTCTGCGCGCCAATAGATACGACAGGATCCGTTTGTGACGACTGGCATGGAGTGTCCCTAAAAAATAAATGTTGGACAGTAAGTAACATGTTAAGCAATATTAGCAAAGAGTACTGCGTTTGCCGTGCTGCGCTCAGTTAAACGTACCTGGCGCATTCAGGGCAAGGCCGATCAGCCACCACGCGAGTGTGCCAATTAGCAGCGCCAAGACAAGCGCCAGACCGCGTACCCGCCAGTCATCTTGAGCGGGGGGGCAAACAGCAGGCAGTGCATCGCGCGCGACATCGCCGTGAACCATCGGCATCACTAGTTTTTGCCCCTTGAGTGTATAAAACAAAATCGCCGCCAGATGTAAGCCGACTAGGGCATATAAAAAGTTCTCGTTAAATTGATGTAAGCCTGTCAGGCGCTCAGAGACAGCCTGACTGACACGCGCGGCAAAGGGGCCTTGCGTCAAAATGTCGTCGTTGGCGAACAGACCCGTGAAGCCTTGCCAGCCAACCACTCCTAGCATACCAAGTACCGACCAAGCGCCCAACGGATTGTGGCCGGCACGTTTATCGGGTGACCGAAAATAGGCAAGCGTGCGTGCCGGGGATACGACGAACTGCGAAAACCGTGCATACCGCGGGCCGATAAAGCCCCAAATGATTCTGAAAACAATTAAGCCTAGTGTGGTGATACCCAGACGTACATGCCAGTCCATCCACGCACCACCAAGCTTGACCGTTATGACTGCGCCGATCAGGCAAAGCGCGAGGGCGGTATGAAACAAGCGAGTGGGTAGATCCCAAATTCGCAGGGCAGCTGGCGCAGGCAGTGGTGTAGGTAATGGGGTACGCATGAAGGGGCGTTGACATGGCTAAAGCCTTGGAGGTTAACCGAACGCGCGGTCCAAGGCGCGGCTTCAGTGATTGGCCAAGCGAGCTTGTTTTGCGCTGCAACATCCTTTTGGGTCGTAATTTCCGTGAAATATGTCATGTATGTGTCATTTGCTTTAGGCTACCATCAGATACGAAAGTTTAATTTTGCTTGCACCTTCAACCTAGAACGCTATTTGCTTATGTCTGCTGTGCTTTTCTCTGAGGTCAGTAAAAAATGGGAAACCGCTACGGCGTTGCAGCCCACGACGTTAGCGTTAGCTCAAGGAGAGTTTTCGGTATTGCTTGGCCCCTCGGGTTGTGGCAAGACCACGACCTTACGTTTGATCGCAGGTCTTGAGACCCCCACTTCTGGGCAAATCCATATTTTCGAACGCGACGTCACGCGACTTGCTTGCGCGCAGCGGGGTGTGTCAATGGTGTTTCAAAACTACGCGCTGTTTCCGCACTTGTCGGTGGGCGAAAACATTGTGTTTGGCTTGCGCGTGCGCCGTGTGGCTAAGCCTGAGTTGCAGCAGCGACTCAAGCACGTGCTTGAGCTTTTAAGCCTTGAACCCTACCAAGATCGTAAACCGAGTCAGCTCTCGGGCGGCCAACAACAACGTGTCGCGCTCGCACGGGCGCTTGTGGCCGACAGTCAGCTGTGCTTGATGGATGAGCCGCTTTCAAATCTTGATGCTCAGTTGCGTCAAGAGATGCGTCACGAATTGCGTGCCTTGCAACGCAAGCTCGGCTTGTCAGTGGTGTACGTCACGCACGATCAAACTGAGGCGATGAGCATGGCCGATCGCGTCGTACTCCTAAAAGACGGTCGCGTCGAGCAAGTCGCCACCCCCTTTGAGATCTACCAACAGCCAGCCACTTTATTTGCTGCCCAGTTTATTGGCAGCGCCCGCATGAACGTGCTGAAGCTTGAACAGGGTTGCCTGGCCGGCACCCGCATCGCCGTAGCGGCGCCCGAAGGTGCTGTGCATATGGGCTTGCGCCCTGAGGATGTTGAACTTGGTAGCGGCCATCGCTTGGTCGTCGAAAAAACAGAATTCACGGGAGCAGATTTATTACTGCACGCGCGCGTGGGCGATCAGGTTCTTGCCGTACGTGCAGAAGGTAAACACGCCTTAGGCGTGCAAGGTGAAGTGCAACTGAGTTGGAACCCATCGAACTTGCATTGGTTCGATGCACAGGGCTTACGTATCTAAACTAAAGGGGATGAATCATGAAACACATGTTGAGTCGTATCGCGCTAATGACAGCAGGGCTGTGCATAAGCGCCGCGGTGCTAGCTAAAACAGATATTTCTTTTTATTTTCCGGTGGCTGTGGGCGGGCCCATCACAAAAACGATCGACCAGTATGCGGCTGACTTTAATAAAGAAAATGCAGACTACAACGTCGTACCCGTCTACTCGGGTACCTATCAAGAAACCATCGTCAAGGTATTAACCGCGCACAAGTCGGGCAAACCTCCGACGGCAGCTATTTTGCTGTCAACCGACACCTTTACGCTGGCAGATGAAGACGCAATTTCGCCGATTGATAGCTTTGTTAAAACTGATGTCGATCGCGAATGGCTTAAAAGTTTTTTTCCGGCTTTCTTGTTGAACGGTCAGTTTGGCAACAAAACGTGGGGTGTGCCCTTTCAACGCTCAACGGTTGTGCTGTACTGGAACAAAGACGCTTTTAAAGAAGCGGGGCTTGATCCCAATACACCACCAAAAACTTGGGCTGAGACCGTCAGCATGGGTCAAAAGCTTACTAAAAAAGATGCGAGTGGCAACGTCAACCAGTGGGGGATTCAAGTCCCCTCAAGTGGCTTTCCGTACTGGTTGTTTCAAGGATTCAGCACTCAGAGTGGTGCGATCCTCGCCAATGCTGAAGGCAATAAGGTTCAGTACGACGATCCTAAAGTGATTCAGGCGTTGACCTACTGGGTCGAGTTGTCTAGAAAACATGGCATTCACCCGCCTGGCGTCGTTGAGTGGGGCACGACGCCACGTGATTTTTTAGAGAAAAAAGCGGCAATGATCTGGACCACCACCGGCAACCTGACCAATATTCGCGCGAACGCTAAGTTTGACTTCGGCGTTGCGATGTTGCCTGCTGGCACACGTGCAGGCTCGCCGACTGGGGGCGGCAACTTTTTTATCTTCAAAAAAGCTACCACGGCTGAGCAAGAGGGGGCGTATAGGTTTGCAAAGTGGTTAACGCAGCCCGCGCGTGCGGCCCAGTGGAGCATCGACACGGGCTATGTGGCCGTGTCACCCGCTGCGTACGAGACACCTGCGTTAAAAAAGTACGCGGCCGACTTCCCGCCCGCTCTGGTGGCGCGTGATCAACTGCCGTTTGCTGTGGCTGAACTCTCAACCCATGACAATCAGCGTGTGACGAAGGCGTTGAATGACGGTTTGCAAGCTGCTTTGACAGGAACCAAAACGCCCGAGCAAGCCATGAAAGATGCTCAAGCCGAAGCCACGCGTTTGCTGCGGCCGTTTCAGAAGTAAACACTCGGGGCAGGGCGCCAGACCGTGGGTCTGACGCCTTGTCTGTTTGACAAGCCTGATGCGCTGGGTTCAAGACAACTTATGCAAACGTTGCGCCCTCAGATTTATGCCTACTTGTTGTTATTGCCCGCCTTTATTTTTTTGGTGGGCTTTACCCATTACCCTGCGCTTGCAACCTTGTTCGACAGTTTGATGTCGACGCCACGCGGTGCAAGACCAGCGGTATTTGTTGGGTTAGATAACTACCAGGGCATGATCGAAGACCCAATCTTTTGGAAGTCATTGGTTAACAATTTTTGGTTTGCGTTGGCGACGATTCCGATCTCAATTGCGCTGTCGATCACAATGGCGTTGTGGGTAAATGACAAAATGACTGGTCGGCAGTTTTTACGCATGTCGTATTTTTTACCGACTGTGTTGCCAATGATTGCCGTGGCCAATATCTGGATTTTCTTTTATACCCCGGGCTACGGCCTAATTAATCAAGTCCTGCAGGCATTTGGTTTTGCTAGTCAAAACTGGCTGGGTGACCCAACACTGGTTTTGGGCTCGGTGACCGTTGTGGCCATTTGGAAAGAGGCCGGATTTTTTATGATTTTTTATTTGGCAGCTTTACAAGGGTTAAGTCCAAGTTACAAAGAGGCGGCTGCGCTCGAAGGTGCAAGCAGCTGGTATTTTTTTAGACGCGTTCAATGGCCCTTGTTGATGCCCACCACCATTTTTGTATTAGTCAATGCCTTGATTAATGCCTTCAGAATGGTCGATCATATTATCGTGATGACAAAAGGCGGCCCCGACAACGCCTCGTCGCTGTTGCTATTCTATTTGTATGAAGTCGGGTTTAAGTTTTGGGATCAGGGTTACGCTTCGGCCCTGACAGCAGTGTTGTTAGCGCTTTTAGCATTTGTGGGATTGTTACAGTTCTTTGTGCTTGATCGTCGCACGCATTACCGATGAGAGCGCCTGATGCGCATGCAGGTTGGCTGTCAACTCTTGGGGCGTGGTTGTTGGCGTTGCTGTGGATCCTGCCCTTGCTTTATGCCTGCTGGGCTGCCTTTCATCCGTCTGAATACGCGACAAAATTAGTATTGACAGCGCCCTTGACGCTCAATAATTTTTCGTTGGCCTGGGATGCGGCACCGTTTGCACGTTATTTTTTCAATACAAGCTTGTTAGTGACCACCATTCTTGTCATGCAGTTACTGTTATGTACCCTAGCCGCTTACGCCTTCGCACGGTACGAGTTTTGTGGCAAAAACCTGTTGTTTTCTTTGGTGCTGATTCAGCTCATGATCATGCCCGAGATTTTGATTGTCAGAAACTATCAAACCTTAACCAAGCTTGGGTTGGTCGACACCTTGTTCGGAATTGGCTTGCCTTATTTTGCGTCGGCGTTTGCGATATTTTTATTGCGACAAACGTTTAGAACGATTCCTAAAGAGCTTGTTGAGGCAGCAGAGATGGAAGGTGCCTCATCTTTGCAGGTGTTACGCCATGTCTATATTCCTTTGGCTAAGCCTACCTATCTGGCCTTTGCGCTGGTGTCCGTGAGTTATCACTGGAACAATTTCTTGTGGCCGTTAGTGGTGAGTAATTCGGTCGGCTCGAGGCCCCTGACGGTTGGCTTGCAGGTGTTTTCGTCTACCGATCAGGGGATTGACTGGTCAATCATCACCGCGGCGACCTTGCTTACCTCTGGCCCACTATTAATCGGCTTTTTAATTTTTCAACGACAATTTGTTCAGTCTTTTATGCGAGCGGGTATCAAATGAAAATTGTGACCTACAACGTGCAGTGGTTTAAGGGTTTGGACAATGTTGTAGATATCGCTCGCGTGCTTAATGTTGCCCGTGAGCTGGCAGATTTTGATGCGCTGTGTCTGCAAGAAGTTGCGGTCAATTACCTAAACTTGACTGGTACCAAGCAGCCAAACCAACCTGCGCTTGTTAAACAGTTACTGCCCGGGTTTGAAGTCTTTTTTAGCCCGGGGATTGACGAGCTATCGCCTTGCGGCACGATGCGCCAGCAGTTTGGTAATTTGATCGCTAGCCGTTTGCCCGTCAGGCAGGTGCAGCACACGCCCTTACCGTACCCCAATCCACCGGTGGCGCAACCTACACCCAGCATGCAGCGCATTGCATTGACTTGCACCCTACAAGCGCCTTGGGGGCCGGTGCGCCTGATTACCAGTCATCTCGAGTATTACAACCAAGTCATGCGTCATGCGCAAACTCAAGCGCTGCGTGATTTGCATTTGCAAGGCTGTGCGTTGGCGGCGCAACCCTCTAAAACAGAGCAGGGCACGCCTTATCAGCCCAAGCCGTTAACAACCGACACAATCATTTGTGGTGACTTCAACTTTGAGCCAGATAGCGAAGAGTATGCCAGCATGATTCAAACAGGCGCCGAGTGCAATCTTGTGAATAGCTTTGATGTCTTGCACCCTAGCACAGCATACCCCTCAACCTTCAGGCTATTTGACCGCAGCTACGGTCCAGTACCCGTTGGCTGCGACTTCTTTTTTGTCAGTGATTCGCTTGCCCACCGCGTCAAGCGCTTTGAAGTTAATCAAGTCACCCAGGCCTCTGACCATCAGCCGGTCTTGCTTGAGCTGAGTTAAGTTGAAGCTTTCGGGCGTCAGCTTGGTCGCGGCATTTTATGCACCGGCTTTGGGTCGCACAATCACTCTTTTGGTGCATTTTTTCAAACCACAGGCCTTCGCACTAAGTTAACGCACCGAAGTTCGCCCTTGCGTCGTTGATTTAGGCATCGTATGGGGCGCCGCTGTGCAGTTTTGTCTCTTCACGAGCTTGGCTGATAAAGCTGGCACGCTATTTGCTGTTGACCAAGTGTCAAGTTAAAACGCAAAAAGGTGCTCACGATGTCTTTGTTCTCGAATCCGTTTGACGCTAGTGTTCGTTTGCGCTGCGCCTGTGGCCAGCACACCTCAGAGGCCGAACATCAGTCCAGCGTGTCGCTGGTAGAACAACGCTCGTCAGAGGCTTTGACTTCGCGTGTGGTTGAACAAGCTGTGATGCGTGCGGTGTTTCCTGAAGACGGTATGCGCCGGCGCTTTTTGCAGGCCGTGGGCGCACCGACAGCCTTGGCGGCATTGTCAGCCTTGTTTCCGTTAGCGGCCGCCAAAGAAGCCTTTGCGCAAGGAGGCAAACTGGAGAAAGCGGATTTAAAAATCGGCTTTATCCCGATTACCTGTGCGACGCCAATCATCATGGCCGACCCGATGGGGTTTTATAAGCGCCAGGGTTTGAATGTTGAAGTGATCAAGACCGCAGGCTGGGCCGTGATTCGCGACAAGACCATGAACAAAGAGTACGACGCGGCGCATATGTTGTCGCCGATGCCAATTGCGATTTCAATCGGTGCCGGTGCATCTCCTACACCTTATACAGTGCCCGCGATTGAAAACATTAACGGCCAAGCGATCACGCTTGCTATGAAGCACAAAGACAAGCGCAATCCAAAAGACTGGAAAGGCTTTAAGTTCGCCATCCCGTTCGACTATTCAATGCACAACTATTTGTTGCGCTATTACCTCGCTGAACATGGCCTGGATCCTGACCGTGACGTGCAGATCCGTGTCGTACCGCCACCAGAGATGGTTGCAAACTTGCGCGCTGACAACATCGATGGCTTTTTAGGACCAGATCCTGTTAATCAACGTGCTGTGTTTGATGGTGTTGGGTTTATTCACCTGCTATCCAAAGAATTGTGGGACGGCCATCCTTGTTGCGCCTTTGCAGCGAGCAAAGAGTTTGTGACTAGCAACCCTAACACTTACGGTGCACTGCTGCGCGCGATCGTTGAAGCCACGGCCTATGCGCAGAAAGCCGAGAACCGTAAAGAAATTGCCGCGGCGATTTCAACTCCTAACTATTTGAACCAACCGTTGACTGTGGTTGAGCAAGTGTTGACGGGCACCTTCGCTGATGGCTTGGGTGGCGTTAAAAAGGTACCTGACCGTGCCGGCTTTGATCCGTTTCCGTGGGAATCGTTTGCGATATGGATCTTGACTCAAATGCAGCGCTGGGGCCAGATTAAAGGCGAAGTGGATTATCAAAAAATTGCACGTGAGGTGTTCTTAGCAACCGATGCGCGTCGTGCAATGGAACAAGCCGGCTTAGTCGCGCCCTCAAGCAACACCAAAACGATCACCGTGATGGGTAAAGTGTTTGACTCAAGCAAGCCCAAAGAGTATCTCGACAGCTTTGCGATTAAGAAGGTTTAAGGGTCATGCTCAAAAGCGAAAAACTGCGCGCACTGATTTTGTCGTTGCTGATTTTAGGGGTGTTTTTGGCAGCGTGGCAGATCGGGACGATGCCGTTTACTAGCGCTCAGGTTGTCGATGACGAGTACGCCAAGTTAGTGGGATCGGCAGCGTCTACAGGGCAGAAGTCAGCGTTTCCGACCCCGACGGACGTTGGGCGCAAGTTGGCCGAACAACTGTCAGATCCCTTCTATGACAAGGGGCCTAACGACAAGGGCATCGGAATTCAGTTAGCGTGGTCAGTAGGCAGGGTGGCGCTGGGCTTTGGTTTGGCCGCGTTGGTTGCAGTGCCGTTGGGCTTTTTGATCGGTATGTCGCGTTTGGTGTTTCAGGCGCTTGATCCTTTCATCCAAGTGCTTAAGCCGATTTCGCCGCTCGCCTGGATGCCACTCGCGCTGTTTACGTTAAAAGACTCGGGGGTCTCGGCTATTTTTGTGATTTTTATTTGTTCGATTTGGCCGATGCTGATCAATACAGCATTTGGCGTGGCCTCGGTACGCAAAGAGTGGATTGATGTGTCGCGTACGCTTGAAGTCAGCCCCTTACGCAAAGCCTGGTTAGTGATTTTGCCGGCGGCCGCACCAACGATTATGACGGGGATGAGGATTTCGATCGGGATTGCGTGGCTGGTGATCGTGGCTGCCGAGATGTTGGTGGGCGGTACCGGTATTGGTTACTTTGTTTGGAACGAATGGAACAACCTGTCGATCGCGAATATTCTAGTTGCTGTTTTTTTGATTGGCGTGATTGGCATGCTGCTCGATATGTGTTTTGCGCGTCTTCAAAAAGCGGTGACCTACCGTGATTAATCCATGTGCCGTGCAATTGAGTGAGTGTGCTTAGTATGCAAAGTTTTGTTCAAGTTCAAGGCTTAAAACAAGCGTTTCCGAATGCAGCGGGTGAGGGTGAGCTCGTGGTGTTTGACGACATCAATTTTGAAATCACCAAAGGCGATTTTGTTTGTATCATCGGTCATTCGGGCTGTGGCAAGACAACAATCTTAAACGTGCTCGCTGGCCTCGAAGAGCCCACTGGTGGTAACGCCTTTATTGATGGACGCGAAATTTCGGGTCCCAGTCTGGATCGTGGTGTGGTGTTTCAGGCACATGCCCTGATGCCTTGGATGACCGTGCACGGCAATATCGCCTTTGCCGTACGCTCGAAGTGGCCAGACTGGTCGCGTGCGCAGGTTGATCAGCACGTGCAGCAGTTTATCGACATGGTGCACCTGCAAGGCTCAGAAAATAAAAAGCCTTCACAGCTTTCTGGTGGCATGAAACAACGCGTAGGCATTGCCCGTGCGTTTGCAATCCAACCAAAAATGCTGTTACTTGACGAGCCCTTTGGCGCCTTAGATGCCTTAACGCGCGGCAATATTCAAGACGAGTTGGTCACGATCGTGCGCCAAACCAAACAAACTATTTTTATGATTACCCATGATGTGGATGAGGCGATTTTATTGTCAGACAAAATATTTTTGATGAGCAATGGTCCACGGGCTCAGCTTGCCGAAATCGTGACCAACCCCTTGCCACGCGATCGTACACGCGCCACGATGCATCACGATCCAAAGTTTTACGAAGTGCGTAACCACTTGATTGATTTTTTAGTTCATCGATCTAAGACCTTTGCAACGGCCGTCGCTATCGCAGCCTGAGTGGGTCGAGCTTTTAATGAACCGAGCTTTTAATGTTTAGTTGTTTGGATACTTTTATTTTTTAAATTCAGGAGATCTATATGGCAGTCGCCAAAGCAGTTGCTAAGCCGATGACGCGCGAAGACGTGACCGATTTGATTTATTCAGCCAAAGTGCAAAAAGGCATCAAATGGGCTGATGTGTCAAAAAAACTCAAGCTCTCTAAAGAGTGGACAACCGCTGCCTGTTTGGGGCAGATGACGCTGACCAAAGAACAGGCCACCATTATTGGTAAGACTTTTGTTCTGCCCGCCGAAGCCGTTGCCTTACTGCAAGTCGTGCCTTACAAGGGGTCTTTGCGCAGCTCTGTGCCCACCGATCCGCTGATCTACCGCTGGTACGAAATCGTGAGCGTCTATGGCACAACGATTAAAGAACTGATCCACGAAGAGTTCGGCGACGGCATTATGAGCGCGATCGATTTCTCAATGGACATTAAGCGCGAACCCGATCCAAAGGGTGATCGCGTCAAGGTGGTCTTGTCGGGTAAATTCTTGCCTTATAAGACGTATTAAGGTGTAGTTTTTGTTGAACTTGATGCCAAGGCGACAGGGTTTTCTGTCGCCTTTTTTGCTTTTTTGGTTATAGTTCAAGCCTTAGAACTTCCGAGGCGATTAGTCTAAACATGCACTTTGGCGACACCATCATGCAATGGTCTGAGCAACTGGCTCAGTTTAGCGAGCCATTCTGGGCCGAAAGAGGTCAACTGACAGTCACGTATCTGACTGATGCGCACTTGGCAACAGGTCGCAGCTTAAGCGCACGGATGCTTGAGGCAGGGTTTGATGAGGTGTCAACCGATGCTGTGGGCAATATCGTGGGGGTCTATCACGGTCAGTCGCACTCTGCGCCACGCCTATTGACAGGTTCCCACTACGACACGGTGCGCAATGGTGGCAAATATGATGGTCGCTTAGGGATTTTGGTACCGATTGCTGCGGTTCACGACTTAGCGCAACGCAAACAGCGCTTACCGTTTGGAATCGAAGTGATTGGCTTTGCCGAAGAAGAAGGCCAGCGCTATCGTGCGACCTTTTTGGCCGCCAGCGCGCTGACAGGGGCGTTTGACCCAGCTTGGCTTGCGCAAGTCGATTCTGACGGCGTCACGATGCAGCAGGCCATGCAGCGCGCTGGTTTGCCGGGCACGCTCGAGGCCATTGCCGCGCTCAAGCGTGACCCAACTAAATATCTGGGGTTTGTTGAAGTGCATATTGAACAAGGCCCCGTGCTTTGCGAAGGCGCTTTGCCTTTGGGTGTTGTCACCTCAATTAACGCAGGGATCAGGGCGACTTGTAAAACGATTGGCATGGCAGCCCACGCTGGCACAACTCCCATGTTGATGCGACAAGACGCCATGCTTGTAGCCGCTGAAATCAGCTTGATGGCCGAGCAACGCGCCTTAGCTGACGCCGATTCGGTGGCAACCGTTGGCCAGTTTCAGATACCGGGCGGGTCAATCAATGTTATCCCCGGGGAGTGTTCATTTACGCTAGACATGCGCGCACCGACTGATCAACAGCGCGATGCGTTAGTGAGCGACATCCTCAAGCAAGCCCAGTTAATCGCCGAACGTCGTCAGGTTAAGTTTGAATACACCGAGGTGATGCGTGCCGCCGCAGCCCCGTCAGACCTTGCGTGGCAACAACGCTGGGAGCGCGCCGTAGCCGCTGTCGGCTTGCCTGTGTTTAAACTCAACAGCGGGGCAGGGCATGATGCCATGAAGCTTCATACCATCATGCCTCAAGCGATGTTGTTTGTGCGCGGCGGCAATCGCGGCATTAGCCACAATCCACTCGAAATCATTACCGCTGAAGATGCCGAGCTGACGGTGCAAGCGTTTATTGCCTTGCTCGATGACTTGGTGGCTCGGCCTTCTGAATTCTGAACCGCTTCTAAAACCTGAATCGCTCATGACCACTGCAAACTACAACCGCCTTGATCAATGGATCGACGCGCACTTTGACGAACAGGTTGCTTTTTTACAGTCGGTGCTTTCAGTGCCCACCGACACACCGCCTGGTAACAACACCCCGCACGCCTTGCATACTGCAGAGCTATTAAAAAAATATGACATGCAAGCGCAGCCACACGAAGTGCCGGCAGACGTGGTGCAGGCAGCGGGGCTTGAATCTATTACGAACTTAATCGTCAAGCGTCAGTACGCGCAGGGCGGTCGCGTGCTTGCGCTGAACGCGCATGGCGACGTTGTGCCCCCAGGGGACGGTTGGACATACCCACCTTACGCCGGTGAAATACATGATGGCAAAATCTACGGTCGTGCAGCCGCCGTGAGCAAGTGCGATTTTTCAACCTATGTGTTTGCAGTGCGGGCACTTGAGTCTTTAGGGTTACCGCTCAAGGGCAGTATCGAGCTTCAGTTTACCTACGACGAAGAATTTGGCGGCGAACTCGGCCCTGGTTGGTTGCTCAAAAATAAGCTTACACAACCTGACCTCGCCATTGCGGCAGGCTTTAGTTATCAAATCATCACTGCCCACAACGGTTGTCTGCAGCTTGAAGTCACCGTAAACGGCAAGATGGGCCATGCAGCGGTACCGACCTCTGGGGTCGATGCGCTGCAAGCCGCAGTCAAAATCATGAACGCCTTGTACGCGCTAAATGACACCTACAAGTTGATCACCAGCAAAGTACCGGGGATCAATCACCCGTACTTAAACATCGGTTTAATTAACGGCGGTACCAATACCAACGTCATCCCTGGCAAAGTGGTGCTTAAGCTTGATCGCCGCATGATCCCCGAAGAAGATCCAGCGCAAGTTGAACAAAGCCTGCGTGACACCATTGAAAAAACTTGGCAAGCCCTGCCAGGCATCACGGTACAGACCCGCAGAATTTTGCTAGCACGTGCCCTCAAACCTTTAGCCGGTAGCGACGCCCTCGTGGGCGCCTTACGACAACACGCAAAGGCTATTTTTAACGAAGACGTGGCCGCCTACGGCACACCTTTGTATGCCGATGCTCGCCTTTATTGCGAGGCTGGTATACCCGTAGTGTTATACGGTGCAGGGCCACGCACCGTCGAAGAAAGTCGCGCTAAACAACCTGATGAGCGCTTAGAGCTTGAAGATCTAAGACGCGCAACCAAAGTGATTGCGCGTACCTGTTTAGATTTGATGAGTTAGCTATTTAGATCGGATGACTTAGCGACTCAGATCTGATGGCCTAGATATTCAGATCTGATGACTTAGTCAGGCTTGATGTTTTTTTCACGAATCACGCGTGCCCATTTTTCTGAGTCTTTTTTCAGCAATGCTGCAAGTTCTTGCGGGGTTGAACTTGCAGGCAAGGTGCCTGAGTTTAAAAGGCGTTGTTTCACTGACTCAGTTTCAAGCGTGCGTTTGATCGCAGCGCTTAGTAGTGCGATGGTTGCTGGTGGTGTGTTTTTATTGGTAAAGATCGCGTACCAGTTGTCTGAATCAACCCCTTCAACACCGATTTCTTTAAATGTTTTGATCTCGGGTAATAAAGGGTGGCGGTTTTCGGCGGCCATCGCAATCGGCTTGAGTTTGCCGGCACGAATGTTATTAAGCAACCCAGGTACGTCTCCAAAAAACGCGTCGACGTGGCCAGCCATCACATCCGTAATCGCTGGTGCAGCGCCTTTATACGGAACATCCACCAGGTTTGCTTTGGTAGCCGCAGCTAACAACGCAGCGGCAAGGTGCGGCACGCTACCCATGCCCGAGTTCGCCATGGTTGTGCGCGTATTCATCGCATTTTCAATAAAGTCTTTCGGGCCCGTTGCGGGATTTTTTGGGCTGACCACTAGCAATTCGTCATTGCGCGCGACTAAGGATACGGGTGCCAGATCGCGCTCGGTGTTGTAGGGCAACTTGGGATACAGACCAGGATTGATGGCAACCGCCCCAGTGCTGCTAAACCAAATAACGGAGCCATCGGGCGGCGACTTAATCACGTACTCGGCGGCGATGATGCCGTTTGCGCCAGGTTTGTTTTCAACGATGACGGTTTGGTTAAGCTCTTTGCCTAATTGTTCGCTGATGCTACGCGCAACAAAATCAACCGGTCCGCCCGGCGGAAACGCCACGATCATGCGCAGTGACTGAGCTTGCGCAACACCGGTAGTTGCAGTTAAGGCAATTGCTAAGGTGCCAAGCAGACCATAGATTTTTTTTGAGATAACAGACGCAGTGCGTTGTTGTTTGTATGTTTGATAAGTCATGAAGATCCTTTTCTGAGTGACTGCAAGCTTAATTGCAACGTTACGCGTTCGGTACATTGCACGGCTTGCTGCTTCGCTAATTACTTGGCTAGCTGCATCGCGCCGACATACCGCCATCGACCAAAATCTCTGTGCCGGTCACGAACCGAGATTCGTCTGACGCCAAGTACACCGCCGCGTTGGCAGTATCGCGCCCATCACCCATAAAAGGCAAGGGGATGCGCGATTGGCGCTGTTCAAGCAACTGACTCACGTCGCCGCCTGCGCGCTGACCGGCCAAGCGAAACTCAACCATCGGTGTGTGCAACTGACCCGGGATGATTGTGTTGACCCGAATACCTTTTTTGGCATACTGCATGGCGACCACACGCGAGAGCTGAATTACGCCGGCTTTAGTGGCGGCGTAGGCGACCTGTGCCGAGCCTGTCCAGCGAATACCCGAGGTTGAGGCGATATTGATAATGCCGCCCGAGCCCTGTGCCTCCATGAGGGGTAGCACATGCTTGCAGGTTAGAAAGACGCTTTTCAGATTGCTATCCACCTGCGAATCCCAAACCTCTTCAGACATTTCAACCGGGCCACCCGCAGCCGAACCACCCACGTTATTGACCAAAATATCAATCCGCCCAAAGCGCTTGATGCAAGCGTTAACCGCTTCAAGGATGCTGTCGGTTTTGGTGACGTCGCAAAAGCTGGTTTCAATTTCGCTATGCGTGGCCTTTACGTTAGCGATGGTTTCGGTCATGCGTTCGAGTTCACGATCCACGCCATAAATCTTGGCGCCCTCTTCGGCAAAGCGTGTGGCAATCGCCCGACCATTTCCCCAGCCTGGGCCCACAGAGCCCGCGCCCATGATTAAAGCGATTTTTCCTTCAAGACGGTTTGACATGTTCTGATCCTTAGGCTGAAAAGCGATATAAACGCTGTGGGTTGTCGACCATCAATTGATGCAGCACATCAGGCTTGGGCGCAATCGCAGCCAGCGAGCTCACCAGTTCGCCATCATCGGGCACGTGAGTGTGATTAGGATGCGGCCAGTCGCTGCCCCAGACACAACGATCGGTGTAGTTGCGCACCAAATAGTTGGCAAACGGGATGCCTTGTTGGTAGGGAGGCTTTGAATCAATGCGATCAATGCCGCTGACCTTAACCATAAAGCCAGGTAACTCTAACAATCGGCAAAAATCTTGAAAATGCGGGTGGTCGATCCCCAGATTGGCATCCACCCGACCCATGTGATCCATCACCACTGGTACCGCTGATTGCTTAAGCAAAGGCATTAAGTCTTTTGCATATTGCGCATGCAATTGAAGCTGCAAGTGCATTCCTAGCGGCTCAAGACGTTTGGTTAACGCGATGATTTGCTCGGGTGTTTCATGCACTTTATAGCCTGGCATAAAGTGAAACCGTAGACCTCTAAAACCCACGCTGGCCAAGCGCTTCAGTTCGGCGTCGGTAACGTCGATTTTGACTAGCGCAATGCCTAGATAGCGCCCCTTGGCGGCCTGCATCGCGTCTTCAACCACGCTGTTGTCGTAACCATGTAAAAGGGTGTTCACGATGACGCAACGATCAATGCCTAGCTTTTTGTGCAAAGCAAAAAGAGCTTCTTTGGGTGCATCAACTGGGGTAAAGCCTCGCGATTCAGCGTATGGAAACTTGCTGCTAGGGCCAAAAATATGCACATGCGAGTCAGTGGCGCCCGCCGGCAGTTTGATTTTTGCGTCAGACGGGGTGCGTGAAAAGGTCAAAATCGGTTCAGTCATGGAGCGTCTCGAGTGTTGTGATGGGCGTTGGCTTGTTTGGGGCTATTTTGACATAGGGCCGGGCAAGCCAAGTGGGGCTAGACAAACTGCGAAGTCAGGCAAAAAATGTTAGAATCTTGGTCTTTGGTGAAATTGCCCAAAAAATGGCGCATTAGCTCAGCCGGTTAGAGCGACGGAATCATAATCCGCAGGTCCCCTGTTCGAATCAGGGATGCGCCACCAGTTAAATCAAGGCTCTCAGCGATGTGAGCCTTTTTTTATTTGCGCCCGGCATGGTGGCACTCTAGCGGGTGCAATTCCCGCCATAATTTGATCAGAACGAAAGGAAGACTCCACCCCACTTTCAGGGGTGACGGTTGGCAAACGAGCCTGACGAGCATAAACTCAGGCAGGCAGGTCAAGCCTACAGATTGACTAGGCATCCCAATACAAGTTGAACTTGAAAAAAATCATCATCATCGCAGGGCCTAACGGTGCGGGCAAAACCACGTTTGCACGTGATTTCTTGCCGGCAGAAGCGCACACCCTAAGATTTATCAACGCGGATTTGATTGCGGCAGGTTTGGCGCCATTTAACCCAGAGACTGCCGCCATAAAGGCCGCTCGTTTGATGTTGAAGGAAATTGATGCTTGCGTTGCCAAGGGCGAAAGCTTTGCGTTCGAAACGACGCTCTCAGGTTTGGCGTATTTGGGTAAGATTGAGTCTTGGCATCGGCTAGGGTATCAAATCAAGTTATGGTTTTTATCTTTGCCGACTGATGATGTTGCAGTTCAACGGGTAGCTAGTAGGGTGGCTCAGGGTGGGCACAATATTCCAGGGCTAGTGATTCGCAGGCGTTTTAAAGCAGGGTTGCATAATTTTCATACTCGCTACAGTAAGGTTGTAGACTCGTGGGCACTTTACGATAGTTATGTACGCCCTCCTAAGCTCATTGATTGGAGCGATAAATGAATCCAAAAGACATTCGCAAGTCTTCTGATCCTGATTTGGCTGGATCATACGCAGCCATGTTGCGCGCAGCGCGTTCGGCTGAGGACCTAGCAATTAAAACAAATACCAGCATTTTGGTGTCAGTCGATGGTAAAGACGTGCGACTTACCGCTGAGGACTTAATCAAAATGCGTGATGCCGTTAAAGCGACGGAATCATAATCCACAGGTCCCCTGTTCGAATCAGGGATGCGCCACCAGTAAAATCAATGACTTAGCCCAACTCACAAGGTTGGGTTTTTTCGTTGGGCTATCACTGGGCTAGCGGCGGGATGCAAATGAGCGATGGCTAATTAGATTTTTTGACCACAGAAGTTGGTAGTACACCGCAAAAAAATCAGTTTGCTGCATAGCAGCAAGCCTATCGATGCGATCAGAGGCTGTATAACAGCGTAAGACTCATGCAAGCTCAGCCCGTTTCAATGTCGCGTACCTATAAAAGGGGGCATACTTATGTCAAAACGGAGGTCACTTAAGCATGCCTAGTCCGTCACACCGCAACGCTGGTCAATTACTTGAGGCAACATTTCCTCGGTTGTTGCTCGAGCATGCGCGTGTGCGACCCGCTCACCCGGCTTACCGCGAGAAATATTTAGGTATTTGGCAAACAGAGTCTTGGTCAGAAGCTGCGATTAAAGTTCGTGAGCTCGCTTGTGGACTGGCCAGTAAAGGTTTTACGCGCGGTGTGACGTTAGGCATTATTGGTGATAACCGGCCGCGGTTATACCAGGCGATGTTAGCCGCCCATGCCTTGGGTGGGACGCCCGTCCCGCTTTATCAAGATGCCGTCGCAACTGAAATGACCTATGTGCTGCAGGATGCCGAGATCGGCTTTGCATTTGCAGAGGATCAAGAGCAGGTCGATAAGTTGCTTGAGATCGCGGATAACCTACCCGCGCTGCGCCATATTTTTTATCTTGATCCAAGAGGGATGCGAGCCTACGACGACAAACGCCTTTGCTTTATTGATGATCTGCTCAGTCAAGGGCGCGCTTACAACCAATCACAACCTAATTTTTTTGATATGCAAGTCGCTCTCGGCAAGTCGAGTGATGTGAGCGTCATTCTTTATACATCCGGGACCACTGGCAAGCCTAAAGGGGTATGTCAAACCCATGCCTCCATGATTGGCGCGGGTCGAGGTTCCTGTGAGGTGGATGCGTTATCGCCAGCAGATGGTGTGATGGCGTATTTGCCAATGGCATGGGTAGGCGATTTTCTATTCTCGATGGCCCAATGCCTGGCCTCGGGCTTTACAGTTAATTGCCCGGAAGCCCGCGAGACCATTAGTACGGATATGAAGGAAATTGGCCCGACCTATTATTTCGCGCCACCTCGCGTATACGAAGGTCTTCTCACCTCTGTCACTATTCGCATGGAGGACGCCGGTCGTATCAAACGACAGATGTTCGATTTCTTTATGCAGGTCGCCGGCCGTTGCGGCGCCGAGCTGCTAGACGGCAAGGCTGTGTCGGTTGGTCAGCGAATCCTTTACTTCATAGGTAATCTATTGGTCTATGGGCCGTTACGAAATAATCTTGGTATGAGCAATATACGCGTCGCCTACACCGCGGGCGAAGCAATTGGTCCAGATCTCTTTAGGTTCTATCGGTCAATCGGGGTGAACCTTAAGCAGCTCTATGGGCAGACTGAAACTTGCGCCTATGTCTGTATACAACGTGATGGCCAGGTCAAATACGACTCTGTAGGAAAACCTTCGCCTGGAGTTGAGGTCAAGATTGGGCAAAACAGTGAGGTCTTGGTACGCGGTGTATCGATGATGGATCACTATTGTAAGAATGACGCCGCAACCGAAGAGGCGTTCGATGCGGATGGCTACTTCTGCACAGGTGACGCCGGCGTCATTGATAACGATGGGGACCTGCGGATCATTGATCGAGCCAAAGATGTTTCGACGCTCGCAAATGGGAAGGTGTTTGCACCGAAGTACATTGAAAATAAATTAAAGTTCTTTAGCTATATCAAAGAGGCTGTTGTATTTGGTTCTGGTCGCGAAACCATCAGCGCCTTTGTGAATATCGATCTTGAAGCTGTTGGTAACTGGGCTGAGCGGCGTAACATTGCGTACAGTGGATACGTCGATTTGGCGGGTAATCAAGCCGTTGCTGAATTAATTAGCAGCTGTATTGAAAAGATGAATAAGGAGCTATCCAAGGAAATCATGCTTGGACATGCTCAGATCTCTAAGTTTCTTGTGTTGCACAAGGAGCTCGATCCCGACGACGATGAGCTGACGCGCACTCGCAAAGTCCGGCGTGGCTTCGTTGAGAGTAAATATGCCCCGCTAGTCAGTGCGATTTATAGCGGATTGCCTGAGCAGTTCATTGCGACACAAGTGCGTTTTGAAGACGGACGCGAGGGCGTGGTCTCGGCTACGCTGAAGGTGCATGATGTCCCTACATTTTTGAATAGCAGGGACTGCTAATGGCAACTCGGCAAATTGGTGATGTCATTTTAGAGGTTCAAAACATCAGCCTAAGCTTTGGGGGGGTCAAGGCACTGACAGACATTTCATTTAATGTGAAAGAGCATGAGATTCGAGCGATCATCGGTCCAAATGGTGCTGGAAAAAGTTCGATGTTGAACTGTATTAATGGTGTGTACACACCTCAGTCGGGATCAATTACTTTTCGCGGTCAAACATTTAGTCATATGAATAGCCGCCAAGTTGCCGAAATGGGTGTCGCACGTACCTTCCAGAATTTGGCACTTTTCAAAGGGATGAGCGTGATCGACAACATCATGACTGGCCGTAACCTGCACATCCGGAGCAACATACTGTTGCAAGCACTGCGTTGGGGTCCCGCAGAACGTGAAGAAATTATTCATCGCGAGAAAGTTGAGCACATCATTGATTTTTTAGAGATTCAGGCTTACAGAAAAATCCCGGTAGGCCAACTTCCCTATGGCTTACAAAAACGCGTGGATCTAGCCCGTGCGCTTGCAATGGAGCCCCAGGTATTGCTGCTCGATGAACCCATGGCGGGTATGAACGTCGAAGAAAAGCAAGATATGTGTCGCTTCATCATGGACGTTAAGGATGAGTTTGGGACAACTATTGTCCTGATCGAGCATGATATGGGCGTGGTGATGGATATTAGTGATCGTGTGGTGGTGTTGGACTACGGGAAAAAGATTGGTGACGGTTCCCCCGAAGAAGTTCGCACGAATGATGAGGTGATTCAAGCCTATCTGGGCACGTCGCACTAAACACGGAGATATAGATGGCGTTTTTCCTCGAGACCATGCTTGGTGGACTGATGGCAGGAGTGCTGTACTCGGTGGTCGCTCTCGGTTTTGTGCTTATTTTTAAGGCATCGGGTGTTTTTAACTTTGCACAAGGTGCGATGGTGCTATTTGCCGCTCTGGCGATGGCGCGCTTCTCTGAGTGGGTCCCAGTTTGGCTAGGTTTTGAAAGTCAAGTATTGGCCAATGTCATTGCATTCGCGTTGGCTGCACTTTGCATGTTGGTTTTTGCTTGGTTAGTCGAGCGCTTAGTGTTGCGCCACCTAGTCAATCAGGAAGCTGTCACGCTGCTAATGGCAACATTAGGTATCACGTACTTTCTTGACGGTTTTGGGCAGACCATCTTTGGTAGCGCAGTCTATCGAATCAACGTCGGTATGCCTAAAGAGCCTATTTTTGTCTTGGATAACGTATTTCAAGGCGGTTTGTTAGTCAACAAAGAGGATTTGATTGCTGCGTTAATCGCTGCGACGCTCGTAGCCGTGCTTTCGTTGTTTTTTCAGAAAACTACAACAGGTCGAGCGCTTCGAGCGGTGGCCGACGACCATCAAGCCGCTCAATCCATCGGAATCCCTCTGAACCGCATGTGGGTCATCGTCTGGTTTGTGGCTGGGATCACAGCGTTAGTTGCTGGCATTATCTGGGGATCCAAGATTGGTGTGCAATTTTCTTTGACAACCGTAGCACTGAAGGCTTTGCCGGTCATCATACTTGGGGGCTTGACATCGGTTCCCGGCGCAATTGTGGGTGGTTTGATTATTGGAGTCGGCGAGAAGCTTTCCGAGGTTTACTTGGGTCCGATGGTTGGAGGCGGTATAGAAATTTGGTTCGCTTATGTTTTAGCGCTTGTGTTCCTACTGTTCAGGCCGCAAGGTTTGTTCGGTGAAAAAATCATTGACCGGGTCTAGGTGGCGCGCATGTTTTACAGAGAAAACGGCCAGTTCAAGATTGCTTATCGCGCTGATCAGCAGATTTTTCCGATCGCGCAAGATCGCTGGACGGTTCTCGCCTTAATTGCGTTCGCGTTCCTTGCAGTTCCTTTTCTTGCAGATGGGTATCTGTTTCGAGCGATTCTAATTCCCTTTGTCATCCTGTCGTTGGCTGCTATCGGTGTCAACATCTTGGTGGGGTACTGCGGCCAAATCTCGCTTGGGTCAGGGGCTTTTATGGCGGTAGGTGCCTACATGGCCTATAACGTTTTTGTTCGAATTGATGGTGCGCCTCTGATTCTGGCTCTGTTGGCTGGTGGTTTTTTTGCCATGCTGGTTGGTATCGTCTTCGGTGTGCCGAGCCTGCGTGTCAAGGGGCTTTATTTAGCTGTCGCCACACTCGCTGCGCAGTTTTTTTGTGACTGGGCATTTTCTCGAATCAATTGGTTTACCAACAATAGTTCTTCGGGCTCTGTTGCTGTATCCAATCTCAGTTTTTTAGGCTGGCAAATTGATACGCCGGTAGAAAAGTATCTGTTTTGCTTGACGTTTACCGCGGTGTTTGCGCTCTTGGCTAAGAACTTGGTGCGAGGTGCGATCGGTCGGGAATGGATGGCTATTCGTGATATGGACGTGGCGGCTGCGGTGATTGGTATTCAACCGATGTACGCCAAGCTCAGTGCGTTTGCGGTGAGTTCGTTCATCATTGGTGTGGCCGGAGCTCTGTGGGCTTTCGTACATCTAGGTTCCTGGGAGCCCGCTGCGTTTTCGATTGATCGCTCGTTTCAATTGCTATTTATGGTGATCATAGGAGGGATGGGCTCCATCATGGGGAGCTTCTTCGGAGCAGCCTTTATTGTTGTCCTACCGATATTTCTCAATCAGGCTCTGCCTTGGGTCGGTAGTCTTGTTGGCGCAACAGTTTCTACCGCAATGATTTCGCATGCGGAGTACATGATTTTTGGCGGTCTTATTGTCTGGTTTCTCATTGCGGAACCCCATGGTTTAGCCAAACTTTGGAGCATTGGAAAACAGAAAATGCGTTTGTGGCCGTTCCCGCACTGATTTTTTACCTCAGTACTCTGACCACACCCAGAGGCCTAAGGCTTTCGCTGCATTCACTGGTGTTTAATTGATAGGAGACAAACCATGAAATTCCGACAGATTTCCGTAAGTGCCGCGCTAGTAGCCGTTGCGCTGACCGGGGTGTTAAGCACCTCGGTGGCTATCGCTCAGGATAAGGTGCAGTTTTTTCCAAGCTTGACCGGTCGTACTGGGCCCGTCGCACCCAATGCAACGCAGTTCGCTAACGGCTACGCCGATTATATGAAGCTAGTGAATGCGCGCGGTGGTATCAACGGAGTGATGACTCTCGTAGAGGAGTGCGAGACTGCTTACGCGACCGACCGAGGCGTTGAATGTTACGAGAGGCTGAAAGGCAAGCATGGTGGCGCAACCGTTTTCCAGCCGCTCTCGACCGGTATTACTTTCGCCTTAACAGAAAAAATACCTGCCGATAAAATCCCGATGATCACCTCTGGCTACGGCCGCAGCGATTCGGCCGATGGTGATATCTTTAAATGGAACTTCCCCCTTATTGGACACTACTGGGTTGCTGGTGACACTGTGTTGCAGCACATTGCCAACAAGGAAGGTGGCTGGGACAAGATGAAGGGTAAGAAGATTGCTGTGGGTTATCACGATAGTCCCTTCGGCAAAGAGCTCTTGCCCATTATGGAAGAGCGTGCCAAAAAGCATGGCTTCCAACTTCAATTGCTACCAATCCCTGCGCCAGGTGTTGAGCAGAAAGCCATCTGGTTGCAAGTGCGTCAGCAACGACCTGATTATGTGGTTTTGCAAACATGGGGCGTGATGACGCCGACGGCCATCCGTGAAGCGATTGCGGTCGGCTATCCTCGCGAAAAGATGTTTGGTACCTGGTGGTCTGGTGCGGAACCTGACTTGAAAGATGTGGGTGCTGCCGCGAAAGGTTACAGCGCGGTCATGATGCAGCATGGAGCCGAGCCGCAATCTGATGTCGTTAAGCAAATCCTATCGATGGTTTACGACAAGAATCAAGGAGTTGGACCGCGTAATGAAGTCGGCCAGGTGCTCTACATGCGTGGTGTGGTGGGTGCTATGTTGGCCGTTGAAGGCGCTCGTACTGCTCAGGTAAAGTTTGGGAAAGGCAAGCCCGTTACTTCTGAGCAAGCGCGCTGGGGTTATGAAAATCTTAACTTAACCCAAGCAGACCTGGATGCCTTAGGTTTCAAAGGGGTGATGCGTCCGGTCGCGACGACTTGCAGTGACCACATGGGATCTGCATGGGCACGTGTACATACTTGGGATGGTGCCAAGTTTGTTTGGGCATCCGATTGGCTTCAAGCCGATAAGAGCCTGATTGATCCGATGGTGAAGGCTTCAGCTGAGAAATATGCTGCGGAGAAGAAGATGAGCCGCCGCACCAAGGAGGACTGCCAGCCCTAAAGCTGGTCCCGCTGGTCGTCACTCGGCCAGCGGGTGTAGGTTCATATCTAATGAAGAGATGCCGTCCATGAATAATCCCCCTATCGTTTTGAATGTTAACGGCATCGAGGTTATCTACAACCACGTGATTCTTGTGCTCAAGGGCGTGTCTTTGGAAGTGGCCCAAGGTCAGATTGTGGCGCTCTTAGGCGGCAACGGTGCCGGAAAGACCACGACCTTGCGCGCGATATCTAATCTTCTGCGGGCTGAACGAGGCGAGGTGACCAAAGGAGCCATCGCGCTACGTGGAGAGCGCATTGAAAATCTCACGCCTGCTGATCTCGTTAAACGTGGAGTGGTGCAGGTCATGGAGGGACGTCACTGTTTCGCCCACTTAACCATCGAAGAAAACCTATTGGCTGGCGCATATATCGTCAATAATAAAAATGAGATTAGTGCAAACCTAGAGAAAGTGTATGCATATTTTCCAAAGTTAAAGACGCGACGCACTTCGCAAGCGGCTTACACCTCAGGGGGCGAACAGCAAATGTGCGCGATTGGTCGTGCGCTCATGTCAAGCCCGAGCGTCATGCTTTTAGACGAACCCTCGATGGGTTTGGCACCGCAAATTGTTGAAGAGGTGTTTGAAATTATTAAAGACCTCAACCAAAAAGAAGGGGTTACCTTTTTGATTGCTGAGCAGAACACGAATATGGCATTGCAGTATGCTGATTATGGTTACATCATGGAGAGTGGCCGCATTGTGATGAATGGCGTGGCCGCAGAGCTTCGTAACAACGAAGATGTCAAAGAGTTCTACCTTGGTATGGGTGGCGGACAGCGTAAATCGTTTAAAGAAGTCAAGAGCTATAAGCGTCGAAAGCGTTGGCTCGCCTGAGCATTGCCTTTCAAGCCGTTGAAATAAACTCGCACTTTCTATTTAAATTCAAGGTTGACTTGTATGATCACGAATCTCACTGCGCTAGAGTGTCGCGCGCCGAAACAACGTGAAATTGATTTGCTAGCCGCGCTACAGAGTGCCGTGACGCATGCAAAAAAAAATGCACCGTATTATTCCAAGACATTAGCGGACGTTGAGCCTAGCCAAATAGAGAGCGTGCAGGCATTCTCAGCCCTTCCAGTACTTAGAAAAGCGGATCTGCTAAAGCTACAAGCGACAGAGCCACCGCTCGGTGGGTTGCTCGCAGTCCCGTTTGATCAAATTCGCCGCATTTTCCAATCGCCAGGGCCAATCTATGAGCCTCAGGGAATGCAAATCGACTACTTTCGTGCAGTTCGAGCGCTGCGTGCCGCTGGATTCGAGTCGGATGATGTGGTGCATAACGGGTTTGCGTACCACGCGACTCCTGGCGCTTGGATCCTCGAGGGCGGCCTGCACGAAATTGGTTGCACTGTGTTTCCAGCCGGGGTGGGACAAACGGAACAACAAGTTCAAGCGATGTTGCATCTTCGGCCAAACGGTTATGTTGGGACTCCGTCTTTTCTTAAAATACTGATCGAAAAATGCTTGGAACAGGAGTCGCCTAATGCAATCGTTAGTAAAGCGTTAGTGTCAGGAGAAGCCCTCACACTCTCGCTGCGTACATGGTTTGCCCAGCATCAGATTAAAGTGAGTCAAGCCTATGCCACCGCTGAACTTGGCGTGATTGCGTATGAAAGTCTAGACCCATCAGAGGGTTTGATCGTTGACGAAGGGGTCCTTGTCGAAATCGTTGAGCCAGGTGGCTCCACTCCTATGCCTATCGGTGAGACAGGTGAGGTCGTCGTGACGCACTTCGGCAAAGAGTATCCAATGATTCGTTTTGCCACAGGAGACTTATCTGCGTTTGATCCGGAATCAGTGAGCCAGCCTGCTGCATGTGGTCGCACCAATCTTAGAATAAAAGGGTGGTTGGGTCGCGCCGATCAAACGGCAAAGATCCGAGGTATGTTTGTGCACCCGGGGCAGGTCGCTCAAATGAGTGCTCGATTCCCTGATATTAAAAAAGCGCGCGTTATTCTCACTGGTCGCATCGGTGAGGACTTGATGACCTTGCATTGTGAGCTCATTTCCGGAGCGTCTTCGGAAGGGTTGGCCTTGAAGGTTGCGGATGCGGTCAGAGACGTGACTCGTCTGCGCGCTGACGTTCGGTTTGTTGAAGGAGGCACATTGCCTGACGATGGCAAGCTGATTGAAGATGCACGAGACTACAATTGAGGTATTGGCCAGACTCATTGCCAGTTATCCCAGCAAAATATGACCCTCGTGTTCTCGTAGGTGTCCGCCGCTAAGTAGGCTGTCGATCGCCCACTCAATTGCTTGAGGCTGTGGGGTTTCGATGAGTACGGAAATATTACGAATTAGACGCGCATGATTTAAGCGGCCAATTAACTTTTAGCGCGTCGTCGACTCAAGTTCAAGCATCAAAAATTGTATTAAGACTTTTAAGCTATGCCGTGCATGCTTGACTGGCTCGGCTCGCAACGCCGACAGTCGACTACGGGCGCGCTCAAGCGCGCCATCGATATCAGTAAACACCTTGCCATGCCCGGGGATCACAATGCGGGGGGCGAGATGTTCGGTGTGATCCAAGATGGCTTGTTGCTCAGGGAAGCCTCTTGACGTCAACCTCAGAAAAGATAATGTCGAAGCCGTTTTCCTATAAAGCGTCGGCGGAGATCAGGATCCTTTCCGTTGGTTCAAAGAGTATGACGGAATTGGGATCGTGTCCTGGGGCGCAATGGATCTGCCATGCGTGTCCGCCAAGCGATACGAGACTGTCTGGGAACAGGACGTGGGTTGGCTCGAAGCGTTCGCATAATTGTGCTACTGAGGTAAAGTCATCAGCAAGCTGTATCCACTGCTTTGCGGCATCAAAGGGAGCGCTAGGTGTTGGCGCCGATTCAATATTGACCACCTGAGGGTGCGGCTAAAAACTTAGACTAGTTTGTGTCATAAGTCCGAGACTTTTTCGGCATTCTAAAGGACGACGCGACCCAAGAGATATATTGATTTGATTGCGTAGAGCTTTAAAATATTAAATTAAAATTAGCTTAGAATATTGCCATCAGACAACGATAGTTGAGTGACTTCGCCTGTGGTTTGCGTTGAATATAAATCACTTTCTAACCAGACATCTTTGAATAACAATGACAACGACAAAGAAAACCATCGGTGTGCTACTGATGATATTTTGCCCTTATGCTGCGTCAATGGAAATCTCGGTGACGGGCACAACGGTTTATATGTCAGGGCCCGTTGTAGGGGGTGAGTGCGATAAGCTCAAGCAAATTATCAGCACAAGCCCAATTAAGCTCGTTGTGCTGAGTAACTCGAATGGCGGTGTCGCAAACACCGGTTACTGCATTGGCGAGACGATTCGTAAACACAAAATTTCAACAAGCATTGAAGGGTTTTGCTTGTCGTCATGCTCACGGATGTGGCTCGGCGGCGTCACGCGAAAACTCGAAGGTGACGATTCGACCGTGGGCTTACATGGCAACTATAAAAATAGTGGACATCTGATCGACGAGAGTACGACCCGCTTGCGCGCATGGATTCCACGCTTTGCGCCCGACGTCGATGTCGAACTGATGAACCGCTGGACTGAGCTGTTTTATAACAAGCAGATGATGTACTTTTATAAC